>NZ_JBDJPF010000039.1:0-63226 GCF_054957865.1 Streptomyces xingningensis | reverse complement strand
CGACCAGAAGATCGACGGGGCGAAACAGCAAGGCCCGGATTAACCAACAGGGTCCGGTGTCCGTGCCGGGCCCCGGGGCGCCGGTGGCTCAGCCCGCCTGGAACATCTCGGCGGGCAGCGGCTTGAGCAGCTGGTAGAGGTCGTCGGTGATCGGACGGTCCCAGCTCGCGATGGTGACCAGGACGCCGTCGCTGCGGTCGAACTGGGTGCAGGAGATGCGGCTCTCGGAGCACTTCAGGCGCCGCACGATAAGGAGGTTGTCCTCGTGCATCACCGGCATGTCCTCGGTCTCCAGCACCTCCACCGGCTCTTCGTTGCCCAGCGCGGCGAGGAGCTGTGCCACCTCGAACGGCACCTGTCCCTCGGCCAGCTCGCGCGCGGGCGAGCCCTCGGGCAGATTGCCGATGATCATCGCCGGGCCGCGCCCGCCGAACAGGTCGTAGCGGAGGAAGACGCCCTGGCAGCTGCCATCGGGCGCGGGCAGCAGCCCGGCCCCGAGGTCGCCCGGCCAGTCCCCGGGGTCCATGGCCAGGACGTCGAAGTCCGGCCCGGTGGGGGTGGCGGGGCTGCGGCGACGGAGGAAGGACATGCCCACATCGTACGTGCCCGGCACCACCCCGTGCCCCCAGGGGAACCCGTGCCGGACCGGCGTTCCACGGCGGCGGCGAGCGGAGTCACCCCGGCCGGGCGGCCAGTCTTTCCAGCAGCTCCACGGCCTCCACCGCGCGCTCATAGGGGACGAAGAGGTGGTCGTGGTGGAAGCCCGCGACGACATTGCAGCTCAGCCCCGCCTCGGCCAGCGCCTGGGCCACGGCCGCGGTCAGGCCGACGGCCTCCAGCGCGGAGTGCACACGCAGGGTGATCCACCCGGCCACGTAGTCATACGCCAGACCGGCGGCGTCGGCCTCTTGCTGCGGTACGACGAGGGTGAGTCCCTCCTCCTCGGCGACCGTCACCACCGGGGTGACCCCCTCGGGGGCCGCACCGTCGACACGGGTGTAGACATAGCGGCCAGGGGCGAGACGGGGGCGCATGCCGCCGAGCAGTTTCATCAGATCGCGTTCTCCTGCCATACCCGACACCCTAGCCACCCCGGACAAATCCACTGTTACCGTCGACCATGACCACCGTCACGCTCGACTACTGGAAGCACCGGCTGGGCCGCATACCCGAGACCGTCTGGCGGACGGACGGCCTGCGGGTGCTGATCCTGGCCGACAACGACCTCGGTGAACTGCCGCCGGAGATCGGTACATTGACCGCACTGCACACCCTCGACATGGGGCACAACGCCCTGACCGCACTGCCGGACGCGCTCGGTGAACTCACCGGCCTGAACCGGTGTCTGTATCTGCACGACAACGCGCTCACCGAACTGCCCGCCGCACTGGGACGGCTGACCCGGCTGCGCTACCTCAACATCGGCGAGAACCGGCTGCGCGAACTCCCCGACGCCATCGGGGACATGAGTGCCCTGCTGGAACTGCGCGCCCGGCACAACGGGCTGGAGCGGCTGCCGCGATCCCTCGGCCGGCTCTCGGCGCTGCGAGAACTATGGCTGCGCGGCAACGCCCTGACCACCCTGCCCGACTCCCTTGCGCACCTGCGCGAGCTGCGGATCCTGGAGCTGCGCGAGAACGCCCTCACCAGCGTGCCGTCCGCGCTGCGCGGGCTGCCACTGCTGCGCCAACTCGACCTGCGGGCCAATCGGCTGGCCGGACTCCCGCACTGGCTCGCCGAACTGCCTGTGCTGGAGAAGCTGGATCTGCGGTGGAACCCGCTCGACCCCTCGCCCGGGATGCTCGCGGCGCTCGCCGAACGCGGCTGCGCCGTCCTGGTCTGAGGACCCTAGACGGGGCCGAACTCGCCGTCCTGGGCGCCCACTACAAAGGCCCGCCACTCCTCGGGGGTGAAGATCAGCGCCGGGGCACCCGGTGTGCGCCGGTCGCGCATGGCGATATAGCCCTCGATAAAGCCGACTTGGACGCCACCCGCCCCCTGGACGCCCGACTGCCAGGTGGCGTTGGCGAGGTCGAGGTCCGGCTTCGCATGGCCCGCCAACCGACCGGTGCCGCTCTCCACCACGTCCGCCGCTCCCCCCATGTCACCACTCCCGCCCCACCCTGAGGTGTGTCCGGTGGGCCGGCCCGGGCCCACCGGACACACCCTAGCGAGCAGCGCCGACGGCGGACAGGCCACCGGCACCACCCGTCAGCAGGCGGGTGGTTCGGCCCCCACCAGCCACATGGAAAAGAACTGGGCACCGCCGCCATAGGCATGACCGAGCGCCAGCCGGGCGTCCGCGACCTGGTGTTCCCCCGCCGCACCGCGCACCTGAAGTGCCGCCTCGGCAAAGCGGAGCATGCCGGAGGCGCCGATGGGGTTGGTGGACAGCACCCCGCCCGAGGGATTGACGGGCAGCTCGCCGTCGAGCGCGGTCACCCCTGACTCGGTGAGCTTCCAGCCCTCCCCCTCGGCGGCGAAGCCCAGGTTCTCCAGCCACATCGGCTCGTACCAGCTGAACGGGACATAGATCTCCAGCACGTCGATCTCCCGGCGCGGATCGGTGATGCGGGCCTGCCGGTAGACCTCCGCCGCGCAGTCCCGGCCCGCCCGTGGCGAGACACAGTCCTTGCCCGCGAAGAGCGTCGGCTCGCTGCGCATCGCGCCACCGTGCACCCAGGCGGGCGGCCGGGGCGAACGGGCCGCCCCCGCGCGGTCGGTGAGCACCATCGCACAGGCTCCGTCGGAGGAGGGGCAGGTCTCGGCGTAGCGGACCGGATCCCAGAGCATGGGCGAGGAACACACCCGTTCCAGGGTGAGGTCGTGCTCATGGAGGTGGGCGTAGGGGTTCTTCAGGGCGTTGCGCCGGTCCTTGTGGGCGACGAGGGGTCCCACGGTGGCGGGGGCGCCGGTGCGCCGGATGTAGGCCCGGATGTGCGGGGCGAAGAAGCCGCCCGCGCCGGCGAGCAGCGGCGGCTGGAAGGGGACCGGCAGCGACAGCCCCCACATGGCGTTGGACTCGGATTGCTTCTCGAACGCGAGGGTCAGTACGGTGCGATGGCGGCGGGCCGCGATGAGGCTCGCGGCGACCAGGGCGGTGGAGCCGCCCACCGAGCCTGCCGTGTGCACGCGCAGCAGGGGCTTGCCGACCGCGCCGAGCGCATCGGCGAGGAAAAGCTCGGGCATCATCACGCCCTCGAAGAAGTCGGGCGCCTTGCCGATGACCACGGCCTCGATGTCGGACCAGGCCAACCCGGCGTCCGCCAGGGCCCGCAGGGCGGCCTCGCGGACCAGTCCGGGGATGGACACATCGCGGCGGGCGGCGGCGTGGTGGGTCTGTCCGATGCCGACCACGGCCACGGGTTCCTTGCTCATGGGTGCTCTCCCTCCAGCACCGCCACCAGGTTCTGCTGCAGACAGGGCCCCGAAGTGGCGTGCGCCAGTGCCCTGTTGGCCTCGCCGCGGTGGATGCGGGCGGCCGCCTCGCCCAGCCGGATGAGCCCCGTGGCCATCACGGGGTTCGCGGCGAGCGCCCCGCCCGACGGGTTGACCAGCACCTCCTCGCCCAGGTGCAGCGCCTTGCGCAGGATGACCTCCTGGGCGGTGAACGGGGCGTGCAGTTCGGCGACTTCGACGGGTGCGTCGAACGCTCCGGCGTGCTCGGCGGCGAGCCGGGTGGAGGGCGAGTCGGTGAGGTCGCGTACGCCCAGGCCGTGCGGCTCGATGCGGTGATCGATGCCCCGGATCCAGGCCGGCCGCGGGCACATCCGGCGTGCGGTGTCCCCGGCGGCCAGCACCACGGCGGCGGCGCCGTCGCCGACCGGTGGGCAGTCGCCGGTGCGCAGCGGCCGTACCAGGTGGTCGCCGGCCGGTACCGGGCCGCGCAGTTGGGCGTGCGGGTTGGTCGCGGCGGCCGTCCGGTTGCGGTCGGCGATCCCGGCGAGGGTCCGCTCGTCGGTCTCGCCCGCGTCGATGAGCGCCTGGGCCTGGAGGGCGGCGAGGGCGACCGGGTCGGGCCGGAGCGGGGCGAGGTAGTAGGGGTCGAGCTGCCGGGTGAGGACATCGCGCAACTCGCCTGCCGAGGACTTGCCATGGGCGTAGACCAGCGCGGTTCCGGCCTCGCCGGTGAGCAGTTTCACCCAGGCCTCGTACAGTGCCCAGGCGCCGTCCATCTCCACATGGGATTCGGCGATGGGCGGCCAGGCGCCGACCGAGTCGAGTGCCAGGGTGAAGGAGAAGGGGCGGCCGGCGAGGTAGTCGCTGGATCCCGAGCAGGTGAAATCGGCTTCGCCCGGGGCCAGTCCGGCCCGGTCGAGTACCTGGTGCAGGACGGGCAGCAGCAGCTCGGCCTCCGACACCTCGGCCGTGCTGCGCCGGTGGTCGCTCTGGGCGAAGGCCACGATCGCCACCTCGGGGATGTCCATGGTCATAGGAGCCCCTTGTAGGTGTCGTAGTCGGCGTCGGGCTCTCCGGTGGGCCGGTAGTGGTCGGGGTGTCGGCCGTTCTCGGTCCAGACGGGCTCCACTCGCAGCCCCATCCGCACCTGGTCGCAGGGCAGGCCGGCGATGCGGCCGTGCAGGGCGAGGTCGGCGCCGTCCAGGGCGATATGGGCGTAGACATAGGGCACTTGGATGTTCTGGTCGCGGCCCTTGATATTGACGACGCAGAAGGTGGTGACGGTGCCCCGGGGGCCGACCTCCACCTGCTCGGTGGCGGCGATGCCGCAGGTGGGGCAGGCGCCCCGGGGCGGTACGGAGACCTTGTGGCAGGACGGGCAGCGTTCGCCGAGGATGCGGTGCCGGGCGAGTGCCTCGAGGTGGCGGGTCTGGGCGCGGCCGGGGCTGTAGGTGTAGTCGAGGCGGGCCGGGGTGGTGATCAGGGTGACGGGCTCGGTGAACTCACCCTCCAGCGGCTCGACTTGAGCCGCCTCGGTATTGCCCTCACCGGGTTCGAAGCAGGCGAGGTCCGTGATGGCGCCGGTACGGTGCGCGGCCCAGCGGGCGCGCACCCGCATGCCGGTCCGTACCGCATCCGGGGCGGGGGCGTCCAGCGCGTGCAGCAGCGCGGTGTCGGCGCCGTCGAGCCGGACGAGCACCCAGGCGAAGGGGGTGCGCAGCGGCTGGCCGGGGCGCGGGGCGGGGTTCCAGGCCCAGGTGGTGACGCGGCCGGTGGTGGCGACCTGGACCAGGTCGCGGAGTTCGGCAGCGGTGGCCGGGTCGTACTCGACGGGCGGTACGAGCACCCGGCCGTCGCCGGTGCGCACCCCGAGGATGGTGCGTCGGCGCAGTCCGGTGAGGAAGGCGCTCTGGACGGGGCCCAGGGAGCGGGTGAAGGGGAATTCGACGACCAGGGGGGCGGTGAGGATCTCCACCGGACACCTCCTAAGCCCGCCGGTAGACGGCGGGGCGCTTCTCGGCGAAGGCGCGGGTCCCTTCGCGGGCGTCCTCGGTGTCGAAGACGGGCCACCCGTACTCGAGTTCGCGCCGCAGCCCTTCGGCCTCGGGCAGGCCGGCGGTGTCGTGGACGCAGGCCTTGACGGCCTCGACGGCCAACGGGGCATTGGCGTTGATCAGCTCGGCGGTCTCCAGGGCCTTGGCCAGGGCCGTGCCGTCGGGCACCACATGGCCGATCAGTCCGATGCGTTCGGCTTCGGCGGCGGTGTACGGGCGGCCGGTGAGCAGCATCTCCAGGGCGTGGGTGCGGGGGATCTGGCGGGCCAGGCGGACGGTGGAGCCGCCCAGCGGGAAGAGTCCGCGCCGCACCTCGAAGAGGCCGAAGGTGGCGCCGTGTCCGGCGATGCGGATGTCGGTGCCCTGGAGGAGTTCGGTGCCGCCCGCGACGCAGGGGCCTTCCACGGCGGCGATCACGGGCTTGCGCGGCCGGTGGTTGCGGAGCATGGCCTTCCAGTGCAGTTCGGGGTCGGCCTTGAACCGCGCCCGCACCGGGTCGTCGTGCCCGGGCCGTTGCCCGGCGAGGGCCTTGAGGTCCATGCCGGAGCAGAAGGCGCCGCCCGCGCCGGTGATGACGATCGAGCGGACGGCGTCGTCCGCGTCGGCGGCCAGCCAGCCGTCCTGGAGCGCGGCGAGCATGGGCAGGGAGAGGGCGTTCCTCGCCTCCGGGCGGTTGAGGGTGAGGACGAGGGTCGCGCCGAGGCGTTCCACGGTGAGATGTCCGGTCACGCGGAACAGGGTGCAGGAGGGGCGGGCCAGGTTCAATAGTTTTCTGACTTCCCGTCAGATTTCTGGTCCGCCGCCCTTCCCCCTCCCCCGCCCCGGCGCTCTACTGAGTTTCCATGGACTTCAACTTCGCCGACCTCTTCGAGTCCGTCGTCGACGCAGTGCCCGGCCGGGAGGCGCTGGTCCACCCCGAGACCCGCCGCCGGCTGACCTACGCAGAACTGGACGCCGCCGCCGGCCGGCTGGCCCGCCATCTGCGCGACAGCGGAGTGGAACCGGGGGAACACATCGGCCTCCACCTCTACAACGGGGTCGAGTACCTTCAGACCCTCTGGGCCTGCCTGAAGATCCGGGCCGTCCCGGTCAATGTCAACTACCGCTATGTAGAAGAGGAGTTGGCGTATCTCTACCGGGATGCCGACCTGGTGGCCCTGGTCTTCGACGCCGAGTTCGGCGACCGGGTCGCCGCGGCCCTGCCCACCGCGGAGAAGCTGCGCCATCTGATCCGGGTCGGCGGCTCACCCGGCGGCCCCCCGACGGCCGCCGTCTCCTTCGCGGACGCGGAATCCGGCCCGGCCGGCCGCGACTTCGGCCCGCGTTCCGGTGACGACCGGTTCATCGTCTACACCGGTGGCACCACCGGAATGCCCAAGGGCGTGGTGTGGCGGCAGGAGGATCTCTTCCACTCCGCGCTCGGCGGCGGCGCACCCCGCGGCATACCGGTGCAACACCCCCGGGAACTGGCCGAACGCGTCGCGGCGGGCGGCGACGGCCTGGTCTTCTTCCCCACCGCACCGCTGATGCACGGCACTTCGACGTTCACCGCGCTGATCGCCTTCAACTTCGGGCAGAAGGTCGTGGTCCACCGCGGCTATGCGCCCCGGGAGGTGCTGCGCACCATCGAGCAGGAGAGGGTCACCAACCTCTCACTGGTCGGCGACGCCATGCTGCGCCCGCTGGCGGAGGCACTGGCCGGACCGATGCGGGGCACCGACTGCTCCTCGCTGCTGAGCGTCAGCAGCTCGGGGGCCATCCTCTCGGAGGCCGTACGCGCCCAGTTCACCGAGCTGCTGCCGCGGGTGACGCTGGTGAACAACTTCGGTTCCTCCGAGTCCGGTTTCAACGGCACCGCCGACGCGGACTCCCGCCGGGGGCTGCGCATCAGGGTCAACGAGCGTACGGCCGTGGTCGATCCGCTGACGCACCGCCCGGTGGAGCCCGGAGCGACGGGCCGGATCGCCCAGCGCGGCCATGTGCCGCTCGGCTACTACAACGACCCCAAGAAGACCGCCGAGACCTTCTTCCAGGAGCGGGGCGAGCGCTGGGTCATGCTCGGCGACCTGGCGACGGTGGACGCACAGGGCGTGGTCACCGTGCTGGGGCGCGGCTCGCAGTGCATCAACACCGGTGGCGAGAAGGTGTTCCCCGAAGAGGTCGAGCAGGTGCTCAAGGCCCATCCCGCGGTGTACGACGCACTGGTGACGGGCGTCCCGGACGAGCGGTGGGGGCAGCGCGTCCTGGCGATCGTCCAGCCCCGGGAAGGCATGGACCCACCGACCCTGGACGGCCTCCAGACGCACTGCCGCACCCGGCTCGCGGGCTACAAGCTGCCGCGCGGCATGCTCCTCGTCGAACGGATCCGGCGTTCACCGAGCGGGAAGGCGGACTACCGATGGGCACGCTCGGTGGCACTCACCCACGAGCACCGGCCATCGGACAACCCCTGAGCTATTCTTTCGACCGGGTCAAACTCCGGCCACACCCAAGAGACTTCGGTCATGCCTTTACCTGAAACCCCTCATAGGCGAGCCTAATTCAGGCTGAATATGTCAGGTCTCTCCGTCACTTCCGTAAGCAAGAAAGAAAACATTGACCTTCTCTCGGGCTCCTGATGAACTGTCCGGCGTCATCGATGCGTTGACCCTGGAATCCGAGAGGACATCGGCAATGAAGAGAATGTCGAGACTTACCGCCCTGGCCCTTGCGCCGGCCGCAGCCGCTGCGGTTCTGGCGGCGCCGGGCACAGGTCAGGCTGCGCCGAGGCTCAAGGATGGTCCAGTGATGCTGATCAACCGGGAGAGCGGTAAGTGCCTGGAGATCGAAGGCTCCAGCCAGAGCAACGGTGCGAGAGCTCAACAGTGGGACTGCAACGGCCAGCCAGGTTCTTTTTGGATCCTCGATGGCCAGTACATCAAAAATTACGCGAGCGGGAAATGCCTGGAAATCGCGGACTCTCGCAATGATAACGGCGCTCCGGCCCAGCAGTGGACCTGCGCGGGTGTCTACACCCAGCGGTGGGATTCCTGGTCATGGGCGGGCAAGGGGCGCATCCTCACAAACCTGAACAGCGGCAAGGTGCTTGAGATTTCCAATGGGAGCCATGCAAATGGTGCGCGAGCCCAACAGTGGGGGAACGTGTTCCACGACACTCAGGTATGGTCCCTCCCCGACGGCACCTGAGCCTGCGCCAAATAGCCCTGCCTACCGGTCAGTTGGCGGTCCGGCTGCATGGCGCGGCGAGCGGTTCGGCCTGGTGGGCCCGGTGCAGCAGCTCCAGGAAGGGCGGCGCATCGGGCAAGGGCGCGGAACCGATTCGGCGTACCACCACGCCTGGTGTCCATTAAGGCCGCAGAAACTCCTCGACAACGGCCCGGAACTCCCCCGGGCACGCCTCGTGCACCAGATGCCCCGCCCCCTCGATGGTGACCAGACGGCCGTCCGGCAGCCGCTCGGCCGCGGCGGCGAACAGCTCCTGGGGCAGCTGGCTGTCCCCGCCGCCGGCGATCAGCAGTGTCGGCGCGGTGATGGCCGTCAGCCCCTCCCACCACCGGGGATCCGGCGCATTGCGCTGCCTGGTGATCTGCACCTTGACGTCCCAGTCAAAGCCGAGCATCCCCTCGGGCCGCTCCGGAACGACGAGCGGCGGATCGGCGGGCACCAGCGGCGCGGCCTCCTCGAGCACCAGCCTCTCGACCGCCCCCGGCCGCTCCTGGGCGACCAGTTGGGCCACCGCTCCCCCGAGGGAGTGCCCTATCAGCACCACCCGGTCCAGGCCCAGCGCACCGAGAAGGCCGATCACATCGTCCCGCATGTGCGGCAGGCCGTAGTCCCCCGGCCAGTCGCTCTCGCCGTGCCCGCGCAGATCCGGCGCGAAGATCCGCCGGCCGGCGGCCAGTCCTTCGGCCACCTCGCTCCAGTCCCCGCCGTCCGAGCCAAGGCAGTGCAACAGCACCATCGGCGGGGCGCCTTGCGGCCCCCATGCCCGGTAGGCCAGCCGCACTCCATTGGTCTCCACCCGCTCAAGATCGCCCATACGGCCGAGGGTAGCCATGGCTCACCCCTTGACGTCCACACTCGCTGCTGATTGTTTGCTCTCAGCAGATCCACCGAATGATCGGTCGGCACTCAGGGCGGTGGTACATCATGGCGGACTCCCACGTCCCGGCGGACGCGGCGGAGCTCCTGTCCCGCGAGGAGCTGACGGCGCTGCAACTGGCGCGACTGCGCACCACCTTGCGGCAGGCCTACGATCACGTGCCCTTCTACCGGCGGTCGTTCGACGCGGCGGGGCTGCGCCCCGAGGACTGCCGGGAGCTCGCCGATCTCGCCCGCTTTCCCTTCACCACCAAGGCGGACCTCCGCACCCACTACCCCTTCGGCATGTTCGCCGTGCCCGAGGAGCGCGTACGCCGCATCCATGCCTCCAGCGGCACCACGGGCGAGCCGACCGTCGTCGGCTACACCCAGCGCGACCTCGACACCTGGGCCGATCTGGTGGCCCGCGCGATCCGCGCGGCGGGCGGGCGGCCCGGCGACAAGGTCCATGTGGCCTACGGCTACGGCCTGTTCACCGGGGGTCTCGGCGCCCACTACGGCGCCGAGCGGCTCGGCTGTACGGTGATCCCCGCCTCCGGTGGAATGACCGCGCGCCAGGTGCGGATCATCCAGGACTTCCGTCCGGACATCATCATGGTCACGCCGTCCTACCTGCTCACCCTGCTGGACGAATTCGAGCGCCAGGGCATCGACCCGCGCTCCACCTCGCTGCGGGCCGGCATCCTCGGGGCCGAACCCTGGACCGAGGCGATGCGCCGCGAGATCGAGGAGCGCTTCGCCCTAGACGCGGTCGACATCTACGGCCTCTCGGAGGTGATGGGCCCCGGCGTTGCGCAGGAGTACGCCCGGACCAAGGACGGGCCGCACCTCTTCGAGGACCACTTCTACCCGGAGATCGTCGACCCGGTCACGGGCGAGGCGCTGCCCGACGGCTCCCCCGGCGAGCTGGTTCTCACCTCGCTCACCAAGGAGGCCATGCCGGTGATCCGTTACCGCACCCGTGATCTCACCCGGCTGCTGCCCGGCACCGCCTGCGCCTTCCGCCGGATGGAACGGATCACCGGCCGCAGCGACGACCTGGTCATCCTGCGCGGGGTCAATGTGTTCCCCGCCCAGTTCGAGGAGATCGTCCTGCGGGTGCCCGGCATCGCCCCGCACTTCCAGCTGCGCCTCACCCGAGAAGGACGGATGGACCGGCTGACCGTACGCGCCGAGGCCCGCCCGGAGGCGACACCGGAGCAACGCACGGCGGCCGTCGGGGAGATCGCCCGGCGGGTGAAGGACGGGATCGGGGTGTCGGTGGGAGTCGAGATCGTGGCCCCGGAGACGCTGGAACGTTCCCTGGGCAAGCTCAAGCGGATCGTGGACGAACGCGGACCGCGCGTCGGGCGGTGAAGTTCCCGGCTCCGTGTCGGCATCCCTGCAACGTTCCGGGTCAACTCCGCCCGGCGATACGGCCGATACGGTCGACGGCCCGCTCGAACCCCGCCGTCAGCTCGTCGAATACGGCCCGCACCCCGCGCACCGTGTCCATCCGCCCCACGATCTGGCCGACCGGCGTACCGAGCAGCGGCACCACCTCGTACTTCCGGATGCGGGTCAGCGCCTCGGCCACCAACAGTCCCTGGAGCGGCATGGGCAGGGCCCCGGGGCCCGCCGGATCGTCCCAGGCATCGGTCCAGGCGGTCCGCAACTGGCGGGCGGGCTTCCCGGTCAGGGAACGGGAGCGCACGGTGTCCCCGGAACCTGCGGCGAGCAGCTTGGCGGTCAGCGCGGTGGAGCGCAGCCCGGCCTCCTCCACGGTGAGCCAGACCGACCCCAGCCACACGCCCTGCGCGCCGAGGGCGAAGCCGGCGGCGATCTGTTCCCCGCTGCCGATGCCCCCGGCGGCCAGCACGGGCAGTGGGGCAACGGCCCGTACCACCTCGGGAGTCAGCACCATGGTGGCGATCTCCCCGGTGTGGCCGCCCGCCTCATAGCCCTGGGCGACGACGATGTCGCACCCGGCGTCCCGGTGCCGCAGGGCGTGCCGGGAGCTGCCCGCGAGCGCGGCGACCAGGACGCCCCGCTCATGGGCGCGCCGGATGACATCGGCCGGCGGCGAACCCAGCGCGTTGGCCAGTAACGTGACCGGATAGTCGAAGGCGACATCGAGCTGCGAGCGGGCGACCTCCTCCATCCAGCCGGTGATGCGCCAGGAGGACTCCTCCCCCTCGGCCAGCTCGGGAACGCCGTGCCGGGCCAGCATCTCGCGCACAAACCGGCGGTGCCCCTCCGGGATCATCGCCTCGACCTCGGCCTCGGTCACCCCCTCGGCCCGCCGGGCGGGCATGACCACATCCACCCCGTACGGCCTGCCGTCGGTGTGCTCCTGCATCCAGTCCAGGTCTCGCGCGAGCTCCCCGGGCTCGCGATAGCGCACCGCCCCGAGCACGCCGAACCCCCCGGCCCGGCAGATGGCGGCGGCCACGGCGGGGAACGGCGTGAACCCGAAGACGGCGTGTTCGATGCCCAGTTGCTCGCTCAGCTCTGTCCGCATGGGCGGCAGGATGGCCCAACGGACCGGCCGAAGGAAGGGCCGCGGGTCAGCCTTAACTGTCCAGGACCGGGTTGTCGGTCGCGGTGACCGTCGAGACGGCGCCGTCGCCTATCCGGTAGTCGACGTTGGTGTCGTAGTAGACGGCCACCTTGTAGAAGCCGAACTCCTTGTCCGCATGGGCGGTGATGGCGCTCAACTGGCCACCGGAGTCGGTCACCTGGCTGGTCTCGGCGATCTGCTTGGTGGTGCCATGGCCCAGCGGCCAGTAGGCGATGCGCTCCACCAGCGTCACCTTCACGATGGTCACCCGCTGGTTGCCGGCGGCGGTGCCCACCGCACGCACCTGCGGGGTCTTCGGGTCGTTGGTGTACTGGACATGGGCGCACACCTGGGCGGCGCCGCCCGCGCAGACCACCTTGGCGTCCTGGTACAGGTCGTCGGCGGAGGCCGGGGCCGCCATGGCGCCCATCAGTGCGGCGGTCAGCGCCACCCCGCCAAGTCCGGTGGCCGTCCTGCGCGGTGAGATTCTCATCAGTCACTCCCCTTGCCTGGTCATCCCGAGCGGCCCGATCAGGCCCCTCGGGATGCTAACGGGGCTGCCGGAGGGACGCCCGGGAACAACGGCCTCGCGGCCGGTGACGATGAACACCCCCGACTCGGCGAAATCGACGTTTGACCGGGCTGGGAATTCGCCGGGTCCCGGCCGCCCCGCTGGTCCGGGGGACCAGGTCGGCGGCGCCGGCACGCTCGTCCGGTCGTCGAGGGCACCACCCGTGCCCACGGCCGACGCTCAAGCATGGTGAGCGCGATAAGCCCGGTGAGGCGTGCAGCCACGATCTGCAAGCGTCGGCGCACGGGGGCGGGGTGCCGGCGGCGGAGGTGGCGCTGCGGCGCGGCGAGGTCGTGCAGCAGCCCCTCCTCGGACCGGTAGCGGGTGGCGCGGCCGTGCCTGTCGGCGGTGTACTCCCATTCCTCGACGCTCGCCTCCGTCAGCGCGGTGGCCATCGGCGGTGACGGCTGACCGCGGCCGGACTCCAGATCGTCGACGGAGGACTTCCCGCACTTGGCCAGGCGGGCGACGTCCCGAAGGCGGCCGAGCACCAGTACGCCGGGGTGACCGGATGAACGACGGGATCACTGACCACCCGCTACGGGCTGCCCTGGCGCTGCTCGTTCTCGGGCTCGCGGGCCCGGCGGCCGTGCTCCACCAGCAGGTCGGCGACCTGTCCGGTTCGTCCCCGCCGAGTCCCCCGCGCCGGTCATTGCGCTCGATACCGCGCCCGCGGAGCCCTGAACCGAACACCGCCACAACAGTGCCGGGCAGGCCAGAGCTCATGGCCCCGGCCTGCCCGGCGCCCCGTCTGATCAGCGCCTTTCGCCGTCACCGGTCACCCGGCACACCACACTGAGAAGGCCCGGGGAGTGGACGATGTGGTCATGTGAGCGCGTCCCGGATGCGGTCGCGGGTTTCCGCCGCGGCCGTGGCGGACAACGCCGCGAGTTCGGTGTCGAGCTCGCGGAGCCGGTCGGTGACTCGCGTCGAGGTCACCCGCCCGAGCAGGTCGAGCGCCGTGGCGGTGGTGTGGTCGACTGCTTCGAGCTGGCCCGCCTGGATCTGGGCGCGGGCGAGCGCGATGTGGTCGAAGGCGCGGGAGCGAACCCGCTCGGCCGGACGCTGCGCCGTCCCCCTGGTGATCAGCTCGATGGCCCGGAGCGCGCGGCGGGGGTCGTGGGTCGCGGCGATGGACTCGCAGACGCCGGCGGTGACGCGGTACTCGGCGTCGTCGAACCATGCGGCCCAGCTGGGGACCGGCTCGTCGTGCTCGGCGGCGAGTGCGTCGTCGGCGGTGCCCAGGGCGCGCTCGGCTTCGGGGAGGTGCCCGAGCACGGCGTGGCAGCGGGCTTCGAGGGTGGACAGGAAGGCCCGCAGCTGTCCGGGCGGGAGTTTGCGGGTGCCGTACTGGGCGGCCTGGACCAGGTCGAGGGCGTCTTCGGCGCGGCCGAGGTGGTTGGCCTGGCGGGAGAGGCAGTTGAGCAGGTGTCCGGCGATCCCGGCGCCGTCCCGGCCTGCTTGCTTGGCGGCCTGCAGGCCGAGGAGGAAGTAGTGCTGTGCTTCGCTGTGGCGGCCGACGTCGTGGTTCATCCAGCCGGCGACGGAGGCGAGGTCCGCGATGGCGACGAACAGGGCGCGTCCGACGTTGTCGCTGGTGCGGCCGTGGGTGGCCAGGAGGGTGACGTCGTGGAGCTGGCCGACGACGGCGCGGCGGGAGAGTCCGCCGCCGTGGGCGCTGTCGAGTCCGCGGAAGGCATCGGTGGTGGCCATGATGTTCTGGACGTCGTTCATGCCCAGGCGGCCGGGCCGGATGGGGCTGGGGAGCGGTTCGTCGGGGAGGTGCAGCCAGGGCTGGACGGCGCTGATCAGCTCGGAGCCGGTCAGCATGCGGGCGGTGGAGGGGCCGGTCTCGTCGGTCACTGCGTCGCTCCGTGCGGTGTCGATGATGGCTGCAACAACGGCTTCCGCCTTCCACGATCCGGTGGGCCCCGTCCCCGGAGGACTGTGCAGTCCGAGGTCGGCGGGGGTCAGGGGCCGGGGCCGGTGGCACAAGCGGGTCAGGGTCTCGGCGATCAGGGCGGGCAGCGGCCTGCGCGGCTGCTCGCTGTACTTGATCCACTTTCCGACGCGGGACCGGTCCGGCTGGATGTTGTGCAACCCGTGGGTGCTCGCTGTCGTGGTGACTTCCTCGGCGAGTTCCTCGTAGGTGACGTCAGCAACGTCCACCCAGTAGGCGAGGGCGACGTTGCGTCGGCGTGCCGGTCCCGTCACCAGGGCCCCCTTCGGTCAAGGGTGCAGCGATCGATGGACGGTGGCGCACCAGCCAGCCTACTGCCGGGCTGCCAACTGCCCGAGAGCTGCGCGCGCTTCGCCACAACACGCCACAGAACGCCACATGGCCCGGCCTGCGGTATCCGCCCGTAACCACGCCGGTCAACGGCTCGAAGCGCCACAGGCCCCGGGTGTCTGCTCATGAGCGACCGGCCGGCGCCCCTGCCGGGGCGTCCGGCGCCGCAGGACCACCACCAAGGAAGGGGACGCCCATGCGTATCAGCGTCAGCGGCTTGGACGGGAGCGGTAAAACCACCCTGGCCGAAGCGCTCGTCGAGGAGTTCGAACATCGCGGCCACCGTGCGGTGCGGCATCGGGGCCTGCTCGCCGAGCACCACCCCGCCCGGCGCCTGCTGAAGAAGCTGCCGCTGGTCAGGCAGCCGGACAGCGGCTTCATCACCACCGCGTACCTGCTGGCCGGGTACGCACTTGACACCCTCCTGGTCAAGCACGACCCGCCCCAGCCCTCGGATGCCGTCATCGTCCAGGACGGGTACGTCGACCGCACCGTGGCCTTCGGCATGGCCGGCGGCCCGTACCTGGCCGCCGTCCTCGCCCTGCGCTGGCCCCACCTCTTCGCGAAGTTCGACGTCGCGGTCTACCTGCACGCCCCGCTCGAAGTGCGGCGCGAGCGCCTGATGGCACGGGAGAAGCTGGACGCGGTGGACCTCCGCGGCATCGAGGACCCCGACTTCGCCGCCACGTTCACCGCCATGTTGGTGCACGGCATGAGGCGACGGCACCGGAACCTGCTGGTCTTCGACACCTCCCGCCACACCCCCCAGGAGATGGCCGCCCAGATCGTCCAGGTCGCTCTCGACGCGACGCCGCCTCCCCTGCGGGGCACCCTGGTCCGCTCCGCGTGGGGCAGGGCCGCCTGATGGCTGCTCAGGTCCTGGTCGAGGCAGGCGTCATATCGGCTGCGGACCGCGCGTTGCGCGAGGCGCTGGCGGGCCGGCCGCTGGTGAGTGCCGAACGGTTCTGCGGCTCCCTGCGCACCGCCTACGCCGGACCCGGCCCCGTCGAGGCTGCGCGACCCACCGTGGCGGTCGGCTGCTACCCGGCGTGGACGGCAGCGGCGCCGTGCTCGATGCTCGCTGCCGAGGAGCGCACCGGCGTGCGGGGGCCGGACGAGCGCCGGTCCTGGGAGGATGCCCTCGAGGGCCCGGCTCGTGCGCTGCTGGCCGGGCTCGCCCGGCGGCCGGTGATCTCTGCCTGGTACGCCACCGACCGGCTCCGCACCTGGGCGGGCCTGGGCGGCACGGTGGCGGCCGTCGACGGGCGGCTGCGGGCCGTCGTCGAGGACAAGGCCGCTTTCACCGCGCTACTGACAGCTGCCGGGGTGCCGCAGCGCATGCGCATCCCCGCCGTCCGCATCGACGGGGCACTGCCCGTGCTCGGCGAACTGCAGAGCATGGTCGGCTCCGAGCAGTTGGTCGTGCAGTGCGGGGCCGACTCCGGTGGGCGCGGCACCACCTTCGTCACCACCGGCGCCGACTTGGAGGTTGCCGCGCGGATGCCGGGCCCGTACAAGGTGGCGGCGTTCGTGGTCGGCTGGTCCTCGAACACCACCGTGCTGACCGTCCCGACCCGTCGCGGAGTCGCCGTCTACGTCGACCGCCCGTCGCACAAGGCGGTCGGGGTGGCGGAGGCGGGGATCGGGCCGGGCAAGAGCGCGGGCAACGACTGGTCGCGGCCCTGGCCTGCCCGCGCAGCGACCGACCTGGTCGACGCCGCGGTGCGGGTCGGCGAGTTCCTCTGGCGTGAGCACCGGGTGGCCGGCCTGTTCGGCCTGGACGCGATCCTCACCCCCGACGGCGCCGTGATGTTCAACGAGATCAACCTGCGCAACCAGGGCACCACCGAGGTCTCCGGCGTCAACCAGCAGCTGCGCGGGCTGCCGCCCTTCGTCGTGGCGCACCTGACGGTGCTGCTGGGCGGCCGTGCCCACTGGCTGCCTGCGGCGGACGAGTTCAACGCGGCGACGATCGCCACGGCCACGCGGAGCGTGCCGGGCCCGTACTACCTCAAGCTGCGCCACCGCGGTCCCAACCCCGTCCGGGTGACCGGGCTGCACGGCCCCGGGATCTACCGGATCACCGACGGGCGCCTGGCCTGGGTCCGGCCCGGGGCGCACCCGGCGGACGCGGCCGCCGATACCGGCGAGGTGCTGCTGGCCAGCCTCCCCGACGAGCGCGTGGTGTGCCTGCCCGACGCCGAACTGGGCACCGCCGAGGCCCTGACCACCGGACGCGGCTCACCGTTCGCCGAACCGCACGCCCTGTCGTCCTTCGGCCGCAGCGTCTTGGACGCCCTCGGCCGCCAGCTCGAACCCGCAACCGAACCCACCACAGCGAGGTGAGCCCTCCGTGCCCGCAACCACCGTGACCCCCGGGCTGCGCGACCAACTGCGCGCCCTGCCCGACGACGCCTTCACCCGCCTCCAGTACGCCGCCCCGGCCATCGGCTGCTTCAACCGGTGCGCCTTCTGCTCCCAGTCCGCCGGCCGCAACGTGTGGCAGCTAACCCGGATCGGGCTCGTCACGGTCCTCACCACTCTGGCCGAGGTCGCCCGTGAACGGGGGCTGACCATCGCGGGCGGGCGCATCCACCGGCCGGGCGTGGTCTTCCCCTACCTGGACAACGACATCGGCTCCTACCCACACCTGGACACCTACGCCCAGCTCGCCCGCGACGTCCTCGGCGTGAAGCTGCGCATCTCAACCGTCGGTTACTCCTCCCGCTCGCCGCAGCTGACCGCGATGCACCGGCGCCTGGTCGACGAGCACGGCGAGGTCTTCGACGGCATCCGCTTCTCCATCACCCCCTACACTCTCGGCTTCACCGAGCAGGGGCCGGGGATGTCGAGGGAGGCGTACGTCAAGGACCTGGCCGCGGCGCTGGCCACGTACCGGCCGCTGCTGGACCGGCTCGGCCACGGCGCCGCCACCGCCGCCTGCGAGCTGCGCTTCGCCCCGCTCCTGGCCACCGGGGAGCTGACAGACACCGTCATCGACGGCCGGCACGTCCTGCACTGCGGCCCGCACCTGCTCATCGCCCACCAGCAGGACGGTGAAGTGCCGTTGCCGGAGACGGTCATCGAGCGGCTGGACGCGAACACGCGACCGGTCTTCTCCCGCCCTGGCGCCACGTATCTGCACGTCACCGCGGACGCCGCCGAGCCGACCACGGTGGCAGTGCGGGCGGCGCTCGCCGGGGAGCTGACGGTGCCGCACCGGGCGAAGGGGGTGCGACTGCACCGGTTCACCAACGCCGACGGCCCGTACTACGCCGCTGACCCCGACTTCCACCCCGACGGCACCTTCACCGCCCTGCACCTGTACCCCAAGACCGGCACGCGGAAGGCATCCGGATACACCGACGCCACACGCTGGTTCCTCAACGCCCTGCTCGTCCACAAGGCCCGGCTCGGCCTCGGCCGTCGCGACGAAGACCAGGCGGCCACCGGCGCGGACGTCGACGCGGTCCTCGGCGCGCTCACCGACCAGGCCGACGCCCTCGAACGCATCGACCGCCGGGCCACCGCCCACCTGCGCGGGCACGTCCACCCACAGGTCGCCACCTACGCGGCGGCGCTGGAACGCGCCGGCTACCCGCCGCGCACGTTCTTCTCACGCCGCTTCACCATTGACACCGGACAGATCGTCAACCAGGGCCGCGCCCAGACCCTGTTCCGCGGGCTCGCGGCCACCAACGGCGAGCCGATGACCCCACGCGAGGAACGCGGCTTCGGACAGGTCAGCCTCTCCACCGTCCGCGGCCCCATCTGGCGCATCACCCCGCTGCCCCTCGTCCCGGCCGGGCACCTGCCCCTCGCCGTAACGGGGAAGAAGAACCCGGCTGTGACGGAGCCGAGTCTGCTGGTCGAGGAACTCGACCCCTGCCACCTTTCCCCCGTGATGCGCGCGACCGGCTGCCGCCTGCGTCGCCACACGCTCACCCTGCCTGATGGAACCGTTGAGCACGTCGGCCTGGCGCAGGGGCGGAAGGACTTTGCCCTGCCCGGCCTGGCCGCGGCCTGACCTCTTCTCCGCGGGGCGGCCGGCGCTCATGGGCGGGAACCTGCCCGGTTCCCGCCCGGCACCGGCCGCCCCGCGGCAATACTGCGGCCATGACGACCCCAGAACCGTTCTCCCGCATCAAAATCCGCACGGGCGCCTTGCTGTTCTGCGGCACCGACGTGGCCCTGATCCGCCGCGACCGCCCCGACTCCGTCCACTACACCCCACCTGGCGGCAACGTCGAGCCCGACGAGGACCTGGACGCCGCACTTCGCCGCGAGCTCCTCGAAGAGCTGGCCCTCGACACCGCGCGGGCGAGCGAGCCGGAGTTGCTGTGGGTCGTCGACCAGCGCGTCTCACGCCCCGGCTCCACCCTGCCTCCGCGCAAAATCCACCTGCTCTACCGGCTCCACATCAGCACGGACGTCCGGGCGACCCTGGCCACCGAGGAGCACGACGAACTCGACGACGGCACGTTCGAGACCGGCGCAATCGCGTGGGTTGACTACCGCAAGGCCGCCGACCTGCCAATCTTCCCGCCCATCGGCCCCGCACTCGCGAGTCTGCCCAGCCCCCACGCCATTGTCGGCAACGTGGCCCTCCCCGCAGTCACCGATGAGAACTACACCTGGAAG
Source organism: Streptomyces xingningensis (assembly GCF_054957865.1). Classification (NCBI taxonomy): domain Bacteria; kingdom Bacillati; phylum Actinomycetota; class Actinomycetes; order Kitasatosporales; family Streptomycetaceae; genus Streptomyces; species Streptomyces xingningensis. Next base: position 43,631 of record NZ_JBDJPF010000039.1, on the reverse strand, counting down.
TGACCCGAAAACGGATCAGCAGCTGGAGGACAGCCATCGGATGCCGGAGCGATCTCGACCAACTTCCCCCTTGCCCTCCAGACGAGACCGGAGGCTCCAATTGGAACCATTCCGTTCGAGAATGCTGACGAGGACTGCCCCGTCGTTGCATCAACTCCCAGGGCTCCCTGGAGGAATGGTCGCGGCGCGTCCCTCAAGGGAAACTGCCGTTCGACTACGTCGTTACAGCCAGCCCCGCTCGTCGGCCACCCGCACCGCCGCCATCCGGTTGCGCGCACCCGTCTTCGCCATCGCGGCGGACAGATAGTTCCGCACGGTCCCCTCCGACAGATACAGCTTGGCGGCGATCTCGGCGACGGTGGCGCCGGAGCGGGCCACGTTCAGTACGTCGCGTTCCCGTGCGGTCAGCGGGCTCTCGCCCGCCGCGAGAGTCGCCGCGGCGAGTGCGGGGTCGATGACGCGTTCGCCGTTCATGACGCGGTGGATCGCGTCCACCAGGGCCTCGGGCGGGGCGTCCTTGACGACAAAGCCGACGGCTCCGGCCGTCATCGCCCGCCGCAGGTAGCCGGCCCGGCCGAAGGTCGTGAGGATCACGACGCGGCACTCCGGCACCTGTGCGGTGAGCACCGAGGCCGCGGCCAGTCCGTCGAGGCCCGGCATCTCGATGTCGAGCAGGGCCACGTCCGGCCGGTGGGCGCGGGCGGCTTCGACGACCTCGTCACCGCGGGCCACGGAGGCGACGACCTCGAAGTCCTCCTCCAGTTCGAGGAGGGCACACAGTGCGCCGCGGATCAGATCCTGGTCGTCGGCGAGCAACAGCCTGATCGTCATGCCGGGGTGTCCTCCGTCGCGCTTCGGGGCCGTGACGGTCCGGGTTGGTCCAGCGTCGCGCGGAGCCGCCAGCCGCGGGAGCCGGTCGGACCCGCCTCCACCGTGCCGCCCGCGGCGGCCACCCGTTCCCGCAGACCGGTCAGGCCGTGGCCGCCGACGGCCGGGGCGCCGGTCCCGTCGTCGCGGATCTCCACGCACGCCGCCGACAGGGTCACGGTGCAGCGGGCGGCCCGGGCATGACGGACGACATTGGTGATGCCCTCGCGCACCACCCAGCCGAACAGCTCCTGGTGGGCGGCGTCGACCGCGTCGGTGGCCGTGGGCAGGTCGGCGACGACGCCCGCCGCGCGCAACAGTTCCCTGCCGCGGGCCAGTTCACCGGCGAGCGTCACCTCGCGGTAGCCCGACACGGCGGCCCTTACCTCGGTGAGCGCCTGCCGCGACAGGCTCTCGACCGCGGTGATCTCCTCCACCGAGCGGGGCGACCCGCTCTCGGCAAGTCGGCGGGCCAGAGCGCTCTTGACGGCGATGACGGTGAGGGAGTGCCCGAGCAGGTCGTGCAAGTCCCTCGCGATCCGCGCCCGTTCGGCCTCCGACGCCAGGTGCGCGACCTCGGCGCGGGCCTCCAGCAGGGCGCGGTTGGCGACGGTGATCTCGGAAAACCCGCACACCATCAGGCTATTGAAGACGATCACGAGCGCCTCCATCCAGCCGAGCCCGTAGTGCCACGGCCGCACCGCCCAGGGCACCACGAGCGCCGCGAGGGCACCACTGGCGATGATCGCCGCAATGTGCCGGCGCAGCACCGTGGCCATGAAGGCGACGACGACGGCAGCGAGGTAGAAGGCAAAGTGCCGGGCCACGGGCAGTTCCGCCACAAACAGCAGGGCCATGACCCCGACCAGCGCCCACATCCGGGCCGGGCGGCCCGAGGCCTTGGAGACACCCGCGAGGACATAACTCACGCAGAAGACGCCCAAGAGGGCATACCCGACGACCGCGGTGGTGCCGGTCGCGTACTGGGCGACGCCGACGGCGGTGACGCACGGATAGGTGAGCATTCCGGTCGAGAGCACGGTGCGCCGCCAGCCTCGCACCCATCGCTGTCCGTCGCCCCCGTGCGGCTCCCCTGTCCTGCCCATACCGGGCACGCTAACACCGGCGTGCCGGCCGGCGTCCGGGTGCCCGTTCGGGTCTCCGGCCGGGCGGCTCATCAGGCGGCGAACAGGGTGCGCAGCCGCCTGCCGTTGACGACCGCGACGACGCCGAGGAGCAGCAGTCCGCAGGCCGCCTGTTCGGTCTTCATCCACACCGGGAAGGTCCCGGGCAGCGCGACGATCGCCACGATGGCGACCACCATGACGCCGGAGACGATGCGCAGCCTGCGGTAGGCGCTGCGGGAACCGCGTGCCGTACGGGCCGCGAAGGCATAGGCGAGCAGGGCGCTCACGACGACGATGGCGCCGCGGACCCGGACGGCGGAGTTCACCGCGACCGCGTCGTCGTGGAGGAGGGCAATGACCGCGAGCGTCAGCACGCTCAGGGCCAGGTAGCCACCGACGAGCATCTTGACCGTGCGGAACGCCTGTTGGCTGAGGGGATGCCGAAGATCCGCCTCGGGTATGGAAGCGTGCTGCTTGTTCATGCGCACCATCGTCGGCGCGGGCACCGGTTCCCCTGCAGTGCGATCGCACCCTGTTCACCCATGACTTCTGTCATGGGTGACCGACGGATCGCTCGCCAGCACGGCCCCCGGGACCGATCGTTCGAAGAACGTCTCCAGCACCACCGTCGCCTGAGTGCCGCTGACCCCCTCCACCGCGTACAAGCGCCGCAGCACATCCTGGAGTTGCTCGGTCGTGGAGGTCCGCACCTTTACCAGGAGGGCGGCGCTGCCCGCGATGACATGCGCCTCCTGGATCTCCGGGATGGCCGCGAAGGCATCGGCCGATTCGCCCATCCAGGCCGTCGACTCGACCATCACAAAGGCGAGCACCCCGCAGCCCACCCGCGCCGGGTCGACATCGATCGTCGTGCGGCGGATCACCCCGTGCTCCCGCAGCTTGCGCACCCGCTCATGGGCGGCTCCGGCCGACAGGCCGACCGCCTTCCCCAGGGCCGCATAGGAGCGGGTGGCGTCCTGCTGCAGCAGTGCCAGCAGTTCGCGGTCGATGTCATCCACCTTCTTCATGCCAGCAACCATATGTCATCTGGCAAATCCCGTGCTAGCTTGAATTTTGTTCAATTGATGGCGAGCTAGGGGCAACGATGTCCAATCAGGCTGGGCAAGAGGTGTACGAGATCCTGGACGACCGCTTCCGTACCGGGCGGTGCACCAGCGGGGACATGCTGCTGGAGCGGCTGCACGGCGACTGCCGCTGGGCGGAGGGCCCCCTCTATCTGCCGGCCTGGCGCCAGCTCATCTGGAGCGATATCCCCAACGACCGGATGCTGCGCTGGGACGAGGCGACCGGCGCGGTCAGCCTCTTCCGCTCCCCCGCCGGTCACAGCAATGGCAACACCCTTGACCGGCAGGGCCGGTTGATCACCTGCGAGCAGGGCAATCGCCGGGTCACCCGCACCGAGCACAACGGCACCCTCACCGTCATCGCGGACCGTTTCCAGGGCAAGCGGCTCAACAGCCCCAATGACGCGGTGGTGCACTCCGACGGCTCGGTCTGGTTCTCCGACCCGGACTTCGGGATCCTCAGCGACTACGAGGGACACCGGGCCGAGAGCGAGATCGGCGCCTGCAACGTCTACCGAGCGGATCCGGCCACCGGCGAGGTACGGCTGGTGGCGGATGGCTTCCGCGGCCCCAACGGGCTGGTCTTCTCGCCCGACGGACAGCAGCTGTATGTGTCCGACACCCGCAACAACCACGTCCGTGTCTTCGATGTATCCGATGTGCGCGAGGGCGGCACGCTCTCCGACGGCAAGGTCTTCGCCGAGTGCCGCCCCGGCGACGGCACCTTCGACAACATCCGCTTCGACAACGCCGGACGCCTCTGGGTGGCCGCCTGCCACGACGGGGTGCACTGCTACGACCCGGACGGCACCCTGATCGGCCGCCTGCGCACCCCGGAGCCCGCCTCCAACATCACCTTCGGCGGCCCCAAGAACAACCGCCTGTTCATCACCGCCACCACCTCCCTCTACTCACTGGTGATGTCGGTGACGGGAGCACCGCGGGTCTAGGGATGCCCGCAAAGTCTTTGGTCAAGCCGTGAGTTCGAGGAAGGCTTCGACGGCGTTGGCCGTGCGGTGGTCGGCAAGCTGAGACCGTAGGTCGGTCAGGACACTGCTGCCTCGTGCGGAATCGACTCCGCCGAGCAGGCCCACGGCCCGGTGGGCAATGTCCACGGCGGCGTCCAAGTCGCCGAGCACGAGGTGGGCTTCGGCCTGGCGGGCGAGGTAGATGCCCGCGCCTCGGGCCTCGGTGCCGGTGTCGTAGGGGTCCTGGTGCCGCAGGGCCGCGTCGAAATGTTCCAGCGCACGGGCGGGCATGCCCAGAGAGAGCGCGCAGGAGGCGGCGACTTCGTGGATCTCGCCGTGGGTCATCCAGTACATCGACGGCAGGTCGCCTGCTGCGGGCCCGGCACGGTCGTACGCGGTGAAGGCTGCGTCGATTGCCCGGTAGGCCGCGGTCGGCTCGTCGGCCTTGGAGTGGGCGCGTGCCTGGCGGGCGTGAAGCATGGCCAGCACCCGGCCGGAGGTGATGGTGTGCCGTTGGTCCAGGGCCCGCTCGGTGAGGCCGAGGGCGCCGTAGGGGTCACCGGCGCTGTAGCGGAGGTTGGCCCAGAACGCGAGGGCGCTGGCGCCAAGAGTGGGGTTGCCGCCGGTGGCGGAGGCTCGCAGGGCGGTGGTGAAGCGTTTCTCGGCGTCGGCCAGGCGGCCGCTGTCGTAGGCGCACCACCCGGCGAGCCGACATGCCTCGGTGGCTGCCGCGTACAGGCGGCGCCCGGTGGCGTCGCTGTAGGTGCTGGTCTTGAGCACGCCCGTGATCAGCCGTAATTCGGCGATGGCGGCGTCGTAGGCGTGGCTGGAGCCGAGTTCGTCGTCCAGATGCCGCAGGGTGTCAAGGCGGGTCTCGAAGAGCACAGCCGCGCTCTCGCCGACACGGCGGCCCCGGGTGGCAGCGATGGCGGTGAGGTTGGTGGCGGCCCAGTGGGCGCCGGTGGAGGCGAGTGTGCCCAGCGATGCGATGACGAAGCCGCGTCGGTCCACTGGTCCTCCTGCGTCCTCCAGTGCTTCCACCGTACCCGCCGCCGTCCAGGGCAACTCCCATACGGAGCGGTCGTCATGGAAAGCGAGCAGGAGCCAGTCGGGCCAGGGGCGGCGGTGGACCTCCTCCGGGTCGATGCCGTGCAGGTCGGCCATGGCGAGCTGGGCGCGGAGGCTGGGGGTAGCGGTGCCGTTGGTCCACCGGGTGAACTTCTCGGGCCGGGTGGCCATCTGCCCGAACCCCAGCGCCCGGTGCCGGGCGGCGACCCGCGTGAGGTAGCCGGTGTTCGTCAAGTGGTGACGGGTAATCAGGGTTGTCAGCGGGTGACGTTCCAGCACCGGGCCCATGAGCGCACCACCTCCAGCCGCCGGCCCCAAGTGTGCTGGCACCTGCGCGCCACGGGAACAGGGCCGGCACGCGAAAGGCAATAGGAAGCAACACGGAAGCAACCCCCGGCAGCCTCCACCGACTTCACGAGCCCTGGGCGGCGGCGCTGTCCTTATGAACAGCCGGTCCGCCCGCGGAGCCTGCACTCCTGGGCGGGCCGGCCACCAGCGGCACCCCGGCACTACCGGGGTGCCTCCACCGGAATCGTTGGAGGCGCGTCATGACGACCGCAACCGAACACCGGACGTTCTCCGTCGAACTGCCCGAGGCGTTCACCGAGACATGGAACCGCATCGACGGCATCACCGTCACCGGCCACACCATCAGCGTCAACCCCGGCCAGTACTTCTTCCGCTACGAGAACCCCAGCTGGCTCCTGGCGGACTGGGACCTGGTCCGCTCCGAACTCCTGGACGCGGCCGAGACCAGCGAGCAGGCCATCGAGCAGCGGGCCCTGGAGTTCGTCCAGGCCCACGGCAAGCTCACCCATGACCCGGCAAAGGTCCTGAAGACCGCCTACGAGGTCGCCGCGTACCTGTTCCGTGACGAGTACGTCGACGTCGGCAACCTGGACGTCACCGAGCGGGAACTGAAGGCCCTGCGCGAGGCGACCACGATCATGGCCCTGAACCGGGTCGAGGTGGACGGGCACCTGTCCAACGTCGGCCCGTGCTGGTTCTTCCCCGTCGCCACCTCGGTGGTCTTCGACTTCACCGAGGACCAGGGTAAGAAGGTCGATGAGCTCTACCACGGCGGATGGTTCAACGAGACCCGGCGCCGCGAATCCGTGCTCGCGCATGCGGCTCTCGGCGGCCGGCTCGTCCATGGATGCCAGGCGTCCGCCGACATGATGGGCGGCTGCGTCCTCGCCTACGGCACCGACCTCGACCGGTTCCGCACCGAGCTGGGCGAGATGAAGACCGGCTGGATGGACCGCGTGGCGGCCATGGGCCGCCGGTGACCGACACCGTGCCAGGCGGGGGGCCGGGGCCCGTGCCCCGGCCCCTCGCCGTTGAGGGGAGAGGGACATGACGCAGGAGAGCCTGCCGGACAGGCGCCCCGTGGTCGATGCGCGGATCAACGCCGAGGCATGGAACAGCATCGCCCGCCAGGAGGTGACCGGCGGCAACAGCCCGACTGAGGCGGGCAGGGTCCCCGATGGGATCGAGTGGACGTGCTGGCCCGGCCTGGGCCCGCGCAGCGACTTCCTCGGCGACCTGACCGGTCTGCGGGCCGCGGAACTGGGCTGCGGAACCGGCGAGCACACCGCCTACGCCGCCAGCCACGGCGCCCGGCTAGCCATCGGCGTGGACGTCGCCGAGGGCCGCGTCCAACAGGCCCGGACCCGCTTCGACCACCTGCCCGCCACCATCTGGCGCGTCGGCGACGCCGCCGAAGTCCTCACCAGCCTGCCCCGCCTGGACGTCTGCTTCTCGATCTATGGAGCCCTCTGGTACTCCGATCCAGCCGCGCTGCTGCCCGTCATCCGCAATCGGCTGCGGCCCGGCGGCATCCTCGCCTTCACCGTCAACGCCCCGCGCCGCAGGGAGCTGCCCGGCCGACGCGTGGACAACCTCACCCTCCGCACCGGGGCCCGGCCGCCCGTCGTCCACTACTCCTACGATGCGGACGCCTGGGGACGCTTGCTGGCCGCAGCCGGCCTCACCACGGAGGTGGTGGTGACCGTGGACGACCCGCAGGGCCGCGACTACCGAGCCCTGGTCCTGCGAGCCCGGCGCCCGGTCGAGGAGTAGGGCCCCGGGTCAGGTGCGGGCCAACTCCACCTCGCGGCCTGCTTCCTGGCCCCGGCGGCGGCCGATGATCCTCAGCACGGCCCACGCCAGCAGGGCAGTGGCCGCGGTCGCCGCGCCGCCCAGAGCGAAGGACGCCTTCGGCGCCCGCTGAAGCACCGCGGGCAGCAACAGCATGCTGCCCATGCTCGCCACGTGCAGCTTCACCGAGTAGACGCTGAACATCCGCAGCCGCTCCGGCCCGTCGAGAGCCGCGATCTCCGCGTTCAGCCCGATCGACGTCACCGGCACCAGCACGCTCCCGGCCGCCGCCAGGACGACCACCTGCGTCAGGCTGCTGCTGACCGCGAACGCCGCCAGCAGCAGCCCCCTCACCGCCCACACCACGCAGAAGCCGCCCGGGAACCGGCCGGCCAGCTCGGTGTTGCCAGCAAGCAGGTTGCCCGCCACCGACCCGATCCCCATCGCCGACAGCACCAGCGCATAGGCCCCCGGGCCCGCGTGGAGTCGCTCGGTCAGCCAGATGGGGATGCCGACGGTCAGGACGGTCTGGAAGAACTCGCCGACCGCGCTCAGCACGAACGCGCCCCCGATCACCGGCCGGGCCCGCAGCACGGCGAGCGCCTTCACCCCGCCCGGCTTCGTGACCTCCGGCGCACTGATCCGGGCGGCATGCGGCACCGTGCGGCCGAGCCAGGCGAACGCGAGGGCCGAGACGACGAACGTCGCGGCATCCACCAGGAACAGGTCCTCGGCGGCCATGAACGCCAGCAGCACCACCGCCGAGCCGGGGCCGAGAAACCAGGTCAGCCGGTTCGAGAAGTCCATCAGCCCCGTCACCTGCCGCACCCGGTCACCTGGAACCACCCCCGGCACCAGGGCCGACAGGCCCGGACCGGTCAACGCGTCACAGGCACCGATGACGACGATCACCATCAGGACACCGGCCAGACCAATCGACTGCCACAACCACGGCATCGCCCCCACCACCATGACCTGAACCGTCTCGACAGCGGCCAAGGCCCGGAAAGAGGCGACCTTCGTGACCAGCTTCCGGCCGAACGCGCCGATCAGTAGATGGGGCACGGACTCCAGCACGACGACGAGCCCCATCGCCGTCGCACCGGATCTCTGCCATGCCGTCCACGCCAACGCAAGCGTGAAGAACCGGTCGCCGAAGACGGACAGCATCTCGGCGAGCCACAGAATCAGGACCGGGCGGTGCCGCAGGAGTTGCCAGTAGTGCACGGCGCGACTGTAGGGGCCGGATCAACATCATGAGACGAGAACGGAAACACGAACACCGAACGGCCCGCATCTGCCCAGGCGTCATGCGCGATGCATGCCGCTTACTCCCAGAACTGTCCTACGTTCTTCGGGGTGCAGATACCGGTCATGACGATCGAGGTGTCGGACACCGAACTCAGACAAGCGCCGGTGGCGACGTTCTATATAGCCGACGGGTGCGCGCGACTGGCCACCGACGGCCCACAGTCACATGACCTCACGGCCGTTGCGCGCATAGAACCGGCGGGCCCGGGCATTGCCGGCCACCACCGCCAGCCATGCCTGCCGGTGACCACCGGCGGCGACCAAGCGCTCCGCTTCGCCGAGCAGGGCCGTGGCCACCCGACTCCCCCGGTGCCCCTCGGACACATACACCTGCTCGACCTCGTCGTCGACCACCATCACAAATCCCGCCACCGCGCCGCCGACGACTGCGACCACCGTGCCATCCACCCGTTGCCCGGCTCGCACCCCGAATGACTCCTGCGTCCGTACGGCCACAAGAGCATCGGGAACATTCCCAAGGTGTGCTTCGCACCACCCGCGATACCAGATGTCCGCGACGGCCTCCGCATCATCGGGCCGGGCCGGGCGTATGTCCACGAAGTGGATATCAGGTGTCATGCGCGCAATCCAACAAAGATGACGGCGAGTTGATCACGACTCTCACCCGGAACGGGAGTCATCGTCAGACCGCCAGGCGCAGCGCCGCATCGCTCAGCCCCCAGCGGCTGAGGTGACGCACGGTGCGGGAGATCACCTCGGCCGCCATCCGGTCCGCTCGGGTGCGGGCCTCGTCGGACGGTGTCACCGCGGACGGTCGCTCCGGCGGCCGGAGCGCATGGTAGTCCGTGAAGCGGCGGGTGCCGCAGGCCGTACAGCGCTCCTCACCGGCGTGGAGGGACTCCCAACCCGCTTGGTGCGGACAGTTGTTGATCAGGCGGCCCACGGTGTGCGTCATTCGTCTCTCCTCTGGTGATGTCAGTGCGCTTCGCGCTGGTGGCGCCCCATGGCCGTGATCCATGTCTCGGCGATGTCCCGGTTGCCCGTATCGGCGGCTCGGTAGTACTGCACCTTGATCTCCGAGCAGCCCTGGCAGCGCTGCGGCTCGACCCCGGGCTCCTGCGGGACATCGATCCAGCAGTGGATTTCCTTGCCGCCGAGTGCCGTTGGCGCGACCTTCCATCGCCGGTGGGTGAGCGCGTCCACCAGGGCCAGGCCGCGCCCGGCCGTCTCGCCCTCGCCCGGCTCCCGCCGGACGGGCAGGTCAGGAGAGCCGTCGCCGACGCGGATGTGCACGGTGCGGCCCTGGCATTCCAGGTTCAGGGTGCAGCGGGCGTCCGGTACGTGATCCAGGACGTTGGTCAGCAGCTCATTGACGACCGTCAGCGCGTCCTCGGCCTCGGGGAGGGTGCGGTCACCCCGCCCGACGAAGCCCCAGGAGCGGAGCTGGGCGCAGGCGATGCGGCGCACTATCCAGAGCTCCGCGGGTCCCAAGGTGAGCTCCATGGTGAGCAGTTGGTCTGAGCGGTCCGCGTGGATCGCCATGTCCCCTCCCAATCGGCTTGGGGTCACACGGTGCGTGATGGAGGCGATCCTGGGCCCGTCGGCATCGCTGAGGCAAGTATTCCTGGCGGATGTTTCACTATCGAGTGAACGGACGCACACTGAGCTCACCGCTCCCACAAGTCGGCGATGATGCAGCCATGGCTCAGAGCGACATGCCCACCATGCGAAGCAAGAGGCTCGGCAACGAGCTGCGGCGGCTGCGCATCGCCAGTGACCTGAAGGTCTCCCAGGTTGCGGAACTCCTGGAGTGCGGCCAGCCCAAGATCTCGCAGATCGAGAACGGCAAGCGGGGGATCCGACAGATCGACTTGACACTCTTGCTCGACAGATATGGGGTGACGGACGAGACGTACCGTCGGAGCCTGAAGCAACTGGCGCGTGATATCCACAAGGTTGACTGGTGGTCCGCGCAGGGCCCGTTGATCCATGACGCACTCCGCGACTACCTCACGCTGGAGTCCGACTCGGGAGTTGTTCGGCTGTACGAACCCACCCTCATCCCAGGGATTCTGCAAACCGAGTCATACATGCGGGAGTTGTTTACCGCCCGCATGCCCGCAGAACAAATCGAGACACTCGTCCAGACCCGGCTCAAGCGCAAGGAACTCATCGGCGGATCTGTGGACTTTACGCTACGCGTAATTGTGGACGAGCTGGCTTTCCATCGCCTCATGTCTTCTCGGGCACACAAGACCGAACAGCTTCAGCACCTCACGGAACTCAGCCGTCGTCCCAATGTCAACGTCCAAGTGCTGCCCCTCAAAGCAAAGTTCCAGATCGATCAATTCGGCCCGTTCAGCCTCTTCACTTTTCGGGGTGAATCGTCCATCGACGTCGTGTGGTTGGAACACTTGACTGGTGGTACGTTGCTGGAGCAGCAGCGTGATGTACATGCATACACGAGGGCATGGGAGGAGCTGACGGCCGCCGCACTGCCACCGTCTGACTCCCGCCAGTTCATCGGCGCACTTATCAAGGAAAATGATTCATGACGTCCAAACAAGCGCCCATATGGCACAGCAGCAGTTACAGCGGCAGCAACAATAACTGCGTAGAACACGCCCAACTCCCCAACGGCCGCCAAGCCATACGCGACACCAAAGACCCCGAACGCCGCACCACCCTCCTCTTCGAGGCCGCCGCATGGTCGCACTTCGTCAACGGGCTGTCCGGATCCGCCCAAGGGGCGTGAGCCCAAGCGCACGGGCGGTCGAGAGGCTATCTCCTGCGCAGCTCCCCCCTGGTGGCCCGCATCTGCCGGAGTGCCGCCACCTGCCGGTAGAGCTCGACCGCCTCGGCGGAGCGGCCCAGTTGCTCCAGGCAGTGGGCCTCGTCGTTGCGGCTGGCCAGGGCGTCGGGGTGGTCGGCGCCCAGGACGCGCTGGCGGGCCTGGGCGACATCGCGGTAGACGGCGAGGGCGTCGGGCCAGCGGCCGAGCCAGCCCAGGCCGACCGCGATCTCCCGGCGGCTGACCAGGGTGTCGGGGTGATCCGCACCCAACACCCTGGCCCGGATGGCGCAGACGTCGCGGGCCTCGGCGAGGGCCTCCTCCCAGCGGCCCAGGCGGCCCAGGTTGACGCCGAGGCCGTGCCGGGCGCGCAGGGTGTCGGGGTGGGCCGGGCCCTGGGCACGGGTGCGGTCGTCGATCAGGGAGCGGTAGAGCTGGAGTGCCTGCGCGCTGCGGCCCAGGCGGCCCAGGCAGATGCCCGCCTCATAGCGGGCGGCCAGGGTGTCGGAGTGGTCGGGGCCCAGCACCCGGGCGCGGGCGGCGGCCACCTCGTGGTAGGTCTGCAGGGCCTCCTCCCAGCGCTCCAACTGGCCCAGCGCATAGCCGACTTCGAAGCGGGTCACCAGGGTGTCGGGGTGCTCGGCACCCAGCACCCGGGTGCGGGCCGCCGCCACATCGCGGGCCATTCGGTAGGAGTCCTCCAGGCGCCCCAGTCTGCTGAGGCTGAAGGCGAGGTTGTGGGCGCAGCGCAGGGTGTCGGGGTGGTCGGGGCCCATGGTGCGTTCGCGGGCGGCGAGCACGGCCGCGTATACCTCGCGGGCCTCGAAGTGGCGGCCCAATTGTCCTAATACGTAGGCGGTTTCCTGGCGGGCGGCGAGGGTGTCGGCGTGGTCGGGGCCGAGGGTGCGGGCCCGGCCGGCGGCGGTCCGGGCGAATTCGCGCAGTGCCTCGTCGGGGTGGCCGAGCCGGCTGAGGGTGAAGGCGACCTCATAGCGGCTGGCGAGGGTGTCCGGGTGGTCGGCGCCCAGGAGTCGCTCGCGTTCGGTGACGACGGTCCGGTGGGCCTCGCCCGCCTCGCCCCAGTGTCCCTCGCGGCCGAGCCGCAGCGCCTCGCTGTGCCGGGCGGCGAGTTCGGCGAGGAGTGCGGCGGGCAGGGCCGGGGGTTCGCCGCCCGCGGCGGGGGACGTGACGGGAGACGTGGTGGGGGGCGTCGTGGGCGCCGGGTTCTGCTCGCCGAGGCCGGTCCAGGAACCGGTGAGGGCGGCCGAGGGGTCGGGTGGCAGCGAGGTCTGCGGGCCGCTGCCGACCGCCTTGGAGCCGGTGGTCATGTTCCGGGCCCAGCCGGGCAGTCGGGGTGGTTCGGCGGGCTGGGCCGGTTCCGGTACGGGGTGCGGCTGTTGCTCGGGGGTGGACGGCCGCCGTCCGGTGCCCGCCGTGTCGCGGCGGGCCTCGGCCAGGCGGCGCACCAGGTCGGTGGCGTCCTCGGGGCGGTCCTCGGGGTCCTTGGCGAGCAGGTCGAGGACGATGCGCTCAAGGGATTCGGGGATTTCGGGCCGTAGGTCGCGCAGCAGCCGGGGCGTGGTGTCGCGGTGGCCGACGAGCACCGCCCAGGCGTCGTCCATGTCGAACGGCGGTACGCCGGTGGCCATTTCGTACAGCACACAGCCCAGCGAGTACAGATCGCTGCGGTGGTCGACGCTGCCGGCGCCGATCTGTTCGGGCGACATGTAGTGCGGGGTGCCCATGGCGATGCCGGAGCCGGTGAGCCGGGCGGTGAAGCCGATGTCATGCCCGAGGCGCGCTATTCCGAAGTCGCATATCTTCACGGCACCGTCGGTGAGCCGCATGATGTTGGCGGGTTTGAGGTCGCGGTGCACGATGCCCTGGCGGTGGGTGTAGGCGAGCGCGGCGCCGACCTGTTCGGCGATGTCGACGACCTCGGTCACCGGCAGTGGATGGTGTTTGTTGTCCTCCAGCAGCTGGCTGAGGTTGCGGCCGTCGAGCAGTTCCATGACCAGGTACAGGACGCCCTCGGACTCGCCGAAGTCATGGACCACGGTGATGCCCTGGTGCTGGAGCGAGGCCGCGACCCGCGCTTCGCGGCGGAACCGCTCGCGCAGCACCCGCAGATACGACGGCTCGTGCTGGGGGCCCAGTGGCTTGAGGCACTTGACGGCCACCTGCCGGCCGAGTGATTCATCGCGGGCTCGCCACACCTCTCCCATGCCGCCCCGCCCGATCCGGTCGAGCAGCAGGTACCGGCTCTGGATCAGCCTGGTCTCCGCCATCCTGCGCCGCCGCCCCCGTCGATTCGCTGTGCCTCCCCCGGCCCCTCAAGTATGGCGGCCAGCCGGTGCGGCTTGTAGGGCGACGGACAGCTGCCCGGCCCCGGTCCGGCCGCCGCCCGCAGCCCGCGCCCGGGCGGGGGTTGTCGGCGCAAGGTCCTGGGAACCAGGCGCAGCACGGTACCCGTGATACGCAGGCGGCGCGTGGTGACCGCGATCGGTGGAGCGGAGCGCGCATACAGCCGGTGGGTGTGTGGAGGCAGAGAGGCGTACGCAAAGCGGGCCACGCGCCCCCGGGTCAACCGGTCCGGCGGCCGGCCTCGCCCGTGCCGGTGACCGGTTGGGTGACGTCGACCGGTACAAAGCCGGTCGCCCGGCCCTCCGAGTCGAGCAGCCGTCCCATGAGTTTGGCCGCCCGCAGGGTGATGGCGCGGTCCGTGATCCTCAGGTGGGGAAGCCGGGCGGCGAGCCGGACTTCCAGCTCCTGGGTGTCCACCAGGGAACCGACCCAAACCGTGGCGATCAGGTTCTGGGGTCCCGCCACGCCGATGCACATCCGGATCTCGGGGAGCTTGGCGAGCTCGCGGGCGGTGGCGTCGAGGTGTTCGGGCGGTACGGACCCGAAGAAGGTGGCGGCGACCGGGGAGCCGGACAGATAGCGGGCCAGGTCGCAGCGGAGGATCAGCTGGCCGGAGTCGAGCAGCCGCCGCAGGCGCCGGCCCGCCGTGTTGAGGCTGACGTCCAGCCGGGTGGCGAGCGCGCTGAGCGAGATCCGTCCGTCCTCCCCCATGGCGCGGATGAGGTCGCGGTGTTCGAGGAGGTCCACCGGCGCTCCCTGGGCGGGCCGGCGGGCGCCCGCGAGCAGCTCCTGCTGCGCCCGGGTGAGGCTGCGCAGCCGCCAGCTGCTGCCCTCGGTGTAGCCGCTAGTCACCAGGTGTGCGCGGGTGGAGGTGATGCCGGGCACCGCTCCCAGGCGGTCCACGATGTAGCGCGAAAGGTCCCCGAAGTTGCGCGTCATCACCATGACGAGCAGATCCCGGCCGCCGGCCGCATGCTCCACGGTGACGGAGAGCGCGTCGGCCGAGAGGGTTCTGGCCACGGCGGTGTCCTGGCCCGGTGCGCAGTCGACCTCGATGAGGGCACCGGTGCCGCCGCCGTCATAGGGATAAGCGGTCACCCAGGCGTGACCCGCGGCCTTCAGCCGTTCCCAGCGGCGCGCCACGGTCGCCGCGTCGACGTCCAGCGCCCCGGCCAGCTCCGTCCACGGGGCGCGGGGGTTGATCTGCAAGGCGTTGACCAGGGCCAGGTCGAGCTCATCGAGGCCCACCGGGCTTTCGGACACAGACATGAGCCCCGCTCTCATAGATAGGCAGATTCCTGCATTCGATCTCTGTATGCAGCTGATTCCTGCAATAGCTCGACTGCTTGTGGCGTGAGATTAGCATCGGCGCACCCGATTGATTCCAGCCACTCTTTCGTCAGGAGGTGCCTCGTGGGGCAGCCCCTCGCCACGCTCTCCGAAACGGCTCATGCTCTGCGCACGGAGACCGTCTCCAGCCATGAACTCGTGGCGGCGGCCCTCGCGGACGCCGACCGTCTCGACCCGCTGCTCGGCGTGTATGTCAGCCGGTTCCCGGAGGAGGCGCTGGCCGCGGCCAAGCAGGCCGACGCCCTCCCCGCGTCGGCACGGGGGCCGCTGCACGGTCTGCCACTGGCCGTCAAGGACAACTTCGCCACCCGGGAAGGGCCGGTCACCGCGCAGAGCCCCGCACACGATCCCGCCTGGTGGAGCGGGGAGGACGCCCCGGCGGTCGGCCGGCTGCGGGCGGCGGGCGCGGTGGTGCTGGGGAAGACGACCATGGCCGAATACGCCATGGGCCGCCCCGACCCCGCCCACACCTTCCCTGTCCCGCGCAACCCCTGGGACCCGGACCGCTGGACCGGCGGCTCCAGCACCGGAAACGGCGCCGGCATCGCCTCCGGCCTCTTCCTCGGAGCCCTCGGCACGGACACCTCCGGCAGCCTGCGGCTGCCCGCCGCACTCTGCGGGACGACGGGGCTCAAGCCCACCTACGGGCTGGTCCGCACGGACGGCTGCATCCCGCTCAGCCCCTCGCAGGACGTGGCCGGCCCGATGGCCGTCTCCGCCGAGGACTGCGCCCTGCTGCTCACGGCGCTGACCGGCCGGTCCTACGACGTGGCCGCCCCGGCCGCCGAGGGTGCCCGCGGGCTGCGCATCGGTGTCCCGTACGAGCTCCTCGACGGGCCCGCCGTCAGCGAGGACTGCCGGGCGGCCTTTGGGCAGGCCCTGGACCGGCTGCGTGAACTGGGCGCGGAAATACGGGAGTTCCCGTTCCCCGAGTTCGCCGAACTCTCCGGCGCCAATGGCGTGATCATGCTGGCGGAGGCATTCGACGAGCACCGCGCGCGGCTCGCCGACCGCTGGGAGGCGTACGGGCGTCCGTTCCGCCGCCTCGCCGCGATGGGAGCGCTCATACCGGCCCATCTCTACCTGTCCGCCCGCCGCTCGGCGGAGCTCACCACGGCCCGCCTGCTCGACCGGATGTCCGGGACGGACGGCGTCGACCTGATCGCGACCCCGACCTGGCCGGCCGCCGCGCGCCCGTACCACCAGGAGACCGTCCCCGGCGGGGAACTGAACCTGACCTCCCCGTGGAACCCCACCGGCTTCCCGGCCCTCGCCCTGCCCATGGGCGCCACCTCCGCGGACCTTCCGCTCTCGCTCCAGCTCGTCGGACGCCCGCACTCGGAACGCACCCTGCTGGCCGCGGGAGCGGCGTACCAAACCACCACCTCATGGCATCTGCGCCGCGCCGACCCCGATCCGGGGCAGCGGCCCCTCCCGCTGGCCGACCCGGAGCGTGACGGCACACCTCCCGTACCGCCCGACCCCTCCGCCGAAACGGAGCGGATCCGGTCCGCCCTCGCCGCCACCGGCATCACCCCCTCGCCGGCCGACCTCGCAACGGTCCGGGTCATGGCGGCCGCCCTCCTCCAGCCGGAGAGGCAGCCCACCGCCTGACCCCTCGTACGTCCTCCGACCCATCCGCCGCCCGAGGGGCGGCCGTCCACCCACTGGAGAACCCATGCCGCGTATCCAGCCCGCCACGGGCGCGGGAACGCCCGGTCTCGGCAGCGCGCGCGTCGCCGCGGTCGTCGGTTTCCTGGTCTTCGTCGAACTCACCAGCGGCATCATCCAGGGCATGATGCCGACGCTCCTGCCGGAGCTCGGCACCACGCTCCGCGTCAGCGCGGGCGACCTCAACTGGGTGAGCAGCGCGCAGCTGCTGGCCGCCGCCATCTCGGTGCCGCTCTTCGGGCGGCTCGGCGACATGTACGGCCACCGCCGGATGCTGCGCGTCGCCGCGATCGTCCTCGCCATCGGCTCGATCCTGGTGGCCTGGTCGCCCTCCTTCGAGATGCTCTTGGTCGGCCGGGTCCTGCAGGGCCCGCTCGCCGCACTCCTGCCCCTGGAGATCGGTCTCGTCCGGGACCGGCTCAGCCCGGAAGGCGCCCGCGGTGCCATCGGCATGCTCGTGGGGTCCCTCGCCTTCGGCTCCAGCGCGGGCATGGTGCTGGCCGGTCTGCTGAGCAAGGTCCTGACCGGTGTCCATGGAGTGCTGTGGTTCCCGGCGGCCGCCACCGTCCTGTGCGTCGGCGTCGTCTTCTTCCTGGTGCCCGAGTCGGCCACCCGTGCCAGGGGCACGATCGACTGGGCCGGTGCCGCGCTGCTCAGCGTCGGCCTGTCGGCGCTGCTCCTCGGCATCGCGCGGGGCCCGAAGACCGGCTGGACCGCGGGCAGCAGTGTGGCGCTCTTCGCCCTGGCCGCGGTCGCCCTCATCGTGTGGGTGCTCGTCGAACTGCGGGTCGCCGAACCCATCGTGGACATCCGGCTCACCGTCAAGCGCACCCTGCTGCCCGTGTACGGGGCGGGCTTCCTGTTCGGCGCGGCGCTCTTCGGCTCACAGACCGCGGCGGTGCTGTTCCTGGCCAGCCCCCCCGGCAAGGTCGGCTACGGCTTCGGGTACGGGCCCCTCGACGTCGCCTGGATGCTGCTGCCCAGCGGGCTGCTGGCCTTCGCGGGCTCCGTGGTGGCGCCTCGCCTGACCCGGGCCGTCCACGCCCGCGTGGTGCTCGCGCTGAGCGGTGTCCTGATGGGCGGCGGCTATGCCGCCCTGGTCCTCGCGCACGCCGAGCCCTGGCAGTTCGTGGTGGCCAACATACCGATCGGCTTCGGCACGGGTCTGGCATTGACCGCCATGCCCGCGCTCGTCCTGGACGCCAGCCCCGCCGACCGCACCGGCATCGCGACCGGTGTCTACAACACCGCCAAGACGCTCGGCGGCAGCGTCTCCGGCGCCGTCTTCGCCGCCCTGCTCACGGCCATCACCTTCAGCGGCACCAAGGTCCCGACCGAGTCCGCGTACGCCGCCGTGTGGTGGTGCTGCGCCGGCGTGTCCATCCTGATCACCGCCGCGGCGGCCGTGCTCGGCGGCCGGCGCACCGCCGGCACCGCCGTGGGACAGCCCGCGCCCGTCGGCTGATTCGAAAACCCTCTCGTCCCGCGTCCTCTCCGGAAGGAATCTGCCATGACCGATCGAAACGCCACCCCCGTCCTGTTGCACAACGGACTGCTGATCGACGGCACGGGCGGCGAACCGGTGCCAGGCGGCGCCGTGTTGGTGAAGGACGGGCTCGTCCAGTGGGCCGGCCCCGCCGGCCAGTGGCCCGAACTCCCGGAGGGCACCCGGCGGATCGACGTCGCGGGCAAGACGATCCTGCCCGGCTTCATCGACTGTCATGTCCACATGGCCGTGCCGGGCGGGGCCATCAACCATCAGGAGCTCGCCGCGATGCCCGCCTCGCTGCGCACCTTCCTGTCCGCGCCGCGGATGCGGCTGACCCTGGAGGCCGGCGTCACCACGGCACGCGACCTGGGCGGCGCCGACGCGGGCCACCGCAGGGCCGTCGAGTCGGGCCTGGTCGTCGGTCCGCGACTGCTGGTCGCGGTGGCCATGCTCAGCCCCACGGGCGGGCACGGCGACTTCCGCGCCGGTACGGACAACAGGCCGGCCGATCCGGAGATGGGCCGTCTCGCCGACGGTGTCGCCGAGTGCCGCAAGGCCGTGCGCGATGTCCTGCGGGCGGGCGCCGACTGTGTGAAGATCACCGCCACCGGCGGGGTGTGGAGCCCCACCGACCAGCCGGACGACGACGGATTTCTCGAGGACGAGATCCGTACGATCACCGAGATCGCGGCCGGGCACCGCGGCAAGAAGGTCGCCGCGCACGCTCAGGGGCGCGGCGGGATCCTCAATGCGGTGCGCGGCGGGGTCGCCAGCGTCGAGCACGGTTACGAGATCGATGACGAAGGCATCGACCTGATGCTGGAGCGGGGCACCTTCCTGGTCCCCACGCTCACCACCGCGAACACCGACCCCGACCCGGCGAAGGCGGCGAGCTGGGCGTACGCCAAGAAGAAGCACTGGCAGACGGTGGCCCGCCGGCACGTCCCGCGCGCGATCCAGCGGGGCGTGCGGGTGGCGATGGGCACGGACTGCGGCATCGCCGAACACGGCACCAACCTGCGCGAGCTGGGCCACCTGGTGGACTGCGGGATGACGCCCATGGGGGCGATTCTCGCCGGGACCTCCGAGGCCGCCGAACTCCTCGGCCTGGGCCATGAGATCGGGACCCTCACGGCCGGCAAGCGCGCCGATGTCGTCGTGGCGCAGGGCAATCCGCTCACCGACATCGCCTCGTTGGCCCGGACGGAGAACGTCCGCCTTGTGATGAAGGACGGCGTCGCCTACAAGGACCTCGACGGCCTCGCGGCCTGATTCCTATGTCTTTTGATCGGCTTTGATCGCCGTACGACAACACAACGGTCACAGCCGGGCGATGCGCGCCGGCCCGCTCCCCCGGGCGGGCCGGTGCTTCCGGTCGGCCGGCCATCGGCCCCCGGGGTCATCGGCGTGCCACGTGCCGGACTCCCCCTCCATGGGGGATGTTGGCGCGGTGCGATTCACCGTAGCGTCTGACTGGTAGGCGGACGACCGGTTGTTCCGCTGAGCGGACCGGAGCGGAGGGTTCCTGGTCAACTGGCAAATGTTTCTTGCCAGTTGATGTTTATGGGCCGTTTATCACCGTGGCGTTGACTGGTTTCCGGAGAGGGAGAGGGGGCCCGGATGCCCAGATCCGCTGCCGGGGAGCCCGGCGAGCGATTCGCTCCCGGGCGGGGAGTGCTGGAGGGGGCGTTCGCCCTGCTGGAGGCGGTGCAAGGGGCGAGGGAAGCCGGGCTGACCGCGCTGGCGGCGGAGAGCGGGCTGCCCAAGACGACGGCGTACCGGTTACTGGAGCAGCTGGTCGAGCTGGGCGCCCTGGAACGCCATGGCACCCGCTATCGGATGGGGCCGCGGATGTTCCGGCTCGGCCTGGGGTGGCAGCCGCATCCGAGACTGCAGGCGGCGGCCAAGGGGCCGATGCGGCGGCTGGCGGCCGTCACGGGTGCCACGGTCGGGGTGTGTGTGCTGCGGGAAGGGCGGGCCCTGGCCGTCTCGGGGATTCCCGGCGAGGTGGATCATCTGGCCCCGATACAGCCGGGGACGACCTGGCCGTGGACCACCGCCGCCGGAAAGGCACTGGTGGCGACGGCATCGCCACGGATGCCCCTGGACCCCCTGCCGGCTTCCTGGCGGCGGGAGGCGTCGGCGATCCGGGACAGCGGGGTCGCCGTGGACCGGGAGGGTCTGATCCCGGGAGTGTGCTGTGCGGCCGTGCCGGTGGTCGCCGGGCACGGCGAAGCCATCGGCGCTCTGTTCGCCATGGTCGGCCCTTCGCACGATGTGCGGCGGTTGGTGCATGCCGTCACCCAGACCGGGCGGGCGGTGAGCGCGACCCTGCGCGGCCTGTGAACAGCGCTGCGGCGGTGCTCGCCCCGGCGCGTTCGGGGCGTGTCCGATGGATCAGCACCGGCTGGATCAGCACCGGCTCTTTCGAGTCCCCCGGTGACGGGTGCGGATCCAGAAGGCGAGCAGGGCGATGAGGGTGAGAGCTCCGGTCCAGGCAAGGCTCGCGGCCACCGGCCGGAGTGGAGTTGTGGGGGTGAAGCCGGCGGCGAGGCAGGTCTGCATGGAGCCGTACATCGGTAGCAACGGGCCGAGAAATCCCTGGGGGTCGGGGTTGACCAGGGGGCTTTGCGGCAGCTGGTCGAGGCCGGTGGTGATGACGATGACGACCATGCCGTCGAGTTCGCCGGGCAGGAAGAGAGCCAGGACGAGACCGAGCGCTCCATAGACCAGGGACGCGGTGAACAGCCCGATCCACAGGTGTTCCGGGTGGCGGGGCGACCATACGGTGAACGTCCACGCGGTGGTGTAGAGGGCGACGAGCGCGGCGGCCGAGAGCAGCGAGGTCGCCTTGGCCAGCAGGAGTGGTGCGCGGGGGTAGCCGGCAGCGGTGAGCCGGCGGTCGAAGGGGCCGGCCTGGTGGGCGGCGCTGAAGGTGAGGAAGGCCATCAGGAGCGTGATCAGGTTGAGGGAACCGTGAATCATGCCGATGTGGTCCGTGGGCGCGGTGAGCATCCGGCCGGTCGCGCGCAGCCGGAAGGGCAACGAGGCGTGCGGGAAGATCTGTTGCGCGGCGAGGATCCACAGCGGGATGAGGGCG
Source organism: Streptomyces xingningensis (assembly GCF_054957865.1). Taxonomy (NCBI): domain Bacteria; kingdom Bacillati; phylum Actinomycetota; class Actinomycetes; order Kitasatosporales; family Streptomycetaceae; genus Streptomyces; species Streptomyces xingningensis. The sequence continues at coordinate 22,379 of NZ_JBDJPF010000039.1, read as the reverse complement.
GCCAGCAGAAAAGCGGCGAGCGTGTTCTTGGTGAGCTCGGCCAAGGTGTAGCGGGCGGCGATGAGGTAGGCGCTCAAGGACCGGCTCCCGGCGCGATCGCGGCCACTTTTCCGCCCAGTTGGAGGACGGTGTCCAGTCGCTCGACATCGTGGGCGAGGTGGGAGATGACCACGGTGCTGCGCCCGGCCAGACGGCGTTCGGCGGTCAGGTCCCAGAAGGCGAGGTAGGTCTGCCAGTCGAAGCCCTGATAGGGCTCGTCGAGCAGGACCACATCGGGGTCGTGCATGAGGGCGAGGACCAGGCTGAGCTTTTGGCGCGTGCCGCCGCTGAGGGCTTTGACGGGGACGTGGAGGTGGTCGGCGAAGGCGAGTCGGTCGACCAGTTCGTGGGCGCGGTCCAAGTGGCTGAGCCGGAAGGCCTCTTGGAACAGGCGCAGGTGCTGGAGGGGCGTGAGCGCACTGTTGAGGACGGGGTGCTGGGGGCAGTGGCTCAGCGTGCCGCTGACGGCGACGGTGCCTCTGTCCGGGCGCAGGTCACCGCACAGGATGCGCAGGAGGGTGGTTTTGCCCGCCCCGTTCTCCCCGACGATGCCGACGAGCTCGCCGGGGCGGACGGTGAGGTCGACGTCGGCCAGTACGACGCGCTTGCCGAAGGCCTTGTGCAGGCCCCGCGCGCGCAGGGCGGGGCCGGGAGCTGCGGGAACGGCGGTCATGAAGCGGCGCGGCTGTCGGAGCCGCGGGAGTTCCGCAGGTGAGGCGTCATCATCAGCGGCGGGGCCTCCAGCATGATGTCGACCCGGGGTGCTACCGGGCCCGAGGGGACGGCTTCCCCGTGGAGGGTCCAGTTCTGCAGAACCCGGGCGAGGACGACGACGATCTCGATGGACGCGAAAGTCCTTCCGGGGCACTGGCGGGAGCCGTTGCCGAACGGGATGTACGCTCCGCGCGGGCCGGGGGTGCCATGTGCCCAGCGGTCCGGATCGAATCGTTCGGGGTCGGGGAAGAGGTGCGGCTGCCGGTGCAGCTGGTAAGGGCTGACGACCACGCTGGTGCCGGGTGGCAGGATCCGCCCGGCCAGTTCGACGGGCGTGGCGACGCAGCGGGTGATCAGCCAGCCATGGGGGTACAGCCGCAGCGTCTCCAGGACGACCTGCCGGGTGAGTTCCAGACGCCGTACCGCCTGCTCGTCCGGTGGATCGTCACCAAGGACGCCGTCGATCTCATGCCGGACGCGCCGGGCGACGTCCGGATGCCGGTCCAGCAGGTGCAGGGCCCACACCATGGTGCTGGCGGGGCCCGCTGCCGTCGCGGCGGTGAACATGTTGATGACGTTCTCCTGCACCTCGCGGTCGCTCATCGGCTCGTCGGCGTCGTCGCGTGCCGCCAGCAGTGCGGACAGGATGTCCGCATGGTCCGTGCCGGAGTGGCGGTAGAGGCGGATCACCTTGTCGACGACCTGCTTGTATCTGGCCAGCATTCGGTGGAACCGGCGGGTGCGGTGGGGGAACAGCCATCGTACTCCGAGCGCGGAGGCCAACACCTCGTGGTAGATCCCCTGGTTGATCTCCTGGAGGCAGGCGTGGACCTCGTCGCGGTAGTGCTTCGTGAACTCCGCGGCGAACATGACGTGTACGCCGGTCATCGCCGCCATGTCCGTCATCTCCCGCGTCACATCGAGCGGGACGCCGGGCCGCCAGGAACCGGTCATCGTGTCGGTCATGGCGACCATGGTGGTGATGTGCCCGGCGACGCGAGTGTGCTGCAACGCCGGCTGGACCGACCGCCGCACCCGCTTGTGCGCCGCGTTGGGGCAGGTGAGGATTCCGTCCCCGAAGAGCACACGCATCTCGTCCTTGCCCGGGCCGCCGGTGTCGAACGTGCGGGAGTCGCGCAGTACCCGGTCGGCCAACTCCGGGTGGCAGACCAGGTAGACGGGCTTCCGTCCCATCCGGAGGCGTACGAGGTCGCCCTGGGCCGACAGGGAGCGGAGGAACGGCAGCGGTTCTCTCCAGACGCGCAATGCGTGCCCCAGCCCGGGAAGGGCGCCCCGAGCGTGTGCGAGGCGGAAATCGGACCGTGTCGTGCTCATGGGGTGGGCTCCCTCTGCGGGTGGGATGACATCACTTGCCTCGGTGCGCGTGACGCCTCGTGTCGAGGTGTATCGGAGCCCCGCGTCAGCGCGGGCACGGCGGAGATCCCGACGGAGTGAACGGGGGCGGCCCGCGTTGCGGAAGCCGCTGATATCGCACGACCATCATGGCGCGGGCATTGGTCCCTCCCGCTGCTGCGCCGGTGACCGGGACCGGACCGTTTCCGACCGTCAGCCTCGGCCGCAAGGAGATCATCTTGTCCGGTGCCAACACTGTGCAGGAACGCCCGCTCGCGGCCGGCGAGGCGGCCTTCGCCTTCTTCGGCACACCGATCTATTTCAGCCAGCGGCTGCGTGGCCGGCTCGACCTGGATGCCCTGACGGCTGCCGTCGGGGAACTGCTCGTCCTGCACCCCGTGCTGTCCGCACGCATCGTCACCGCGGACCGGGGCTACGTGCTCCGGCTGGACCCGTCGGCACCCGGGCCGCGGCCGACCGTGGGCGACGGCCACCGGGTCCGGGCGCCCTATGCGCCGGACACGCCGCTGTTCCGGGTCGCCGTGACGAGGGAAGGGGAAGACCGCCATCAGGTGGCCCTGTCGGTTCACCACGCCATCAGCGACGGTGTCTGTGCCCTGACACTCCTGCACACCTTGTGGCGGAGCTACACCGCACGCGTCACCGGCCGTGCGCTTTCGCTGCCGCCCCGGGCCGTCGGCCTGCCCCGCCCCGTCGAAGAACACTTCCGGGCCCGCTTCTCCGACGAGGAGATGGCGGAGTACCTCAGGGAACGCTCGGCCACGATGCGGGACTTCATCCCCGCGGGTATGCCCGCCCTCGCCGCCGGCAACGGCACGGGACCGGAAGCCGGTGTGCACAGCCGTCAGGTGCGTCTGCCCGTCGAGACCGTCGCGGGACTCACCCGCGTCGCCAAGGCGGCACGCCTGAGCCTGCACGCCCTGGCCTGCGGTATCGCGCTGAGCGCGGTCCATTCGCAGACGGCGCGCCCGGGCGAGACCCACACCATGACGTGCCTGTCCACGCTCGATCTCCGCCCGCGGTGCAGGCCGCCGCTGCCCTGGCACGCGATGGTGCAGGCCGCCACCGCGTCGCAGGCCGTGGTCGAAGTGGGGCCCGGCCATCACCCTGCCGACATCGGACGCCGTGTCCTGCGCCAACTGCGCGACGCGGTCCTGGACAACAGCGTGCTGAAGGCCGTCGCCGCGACTGCCGAGCTGATGGACGAGGCGGCCCATGCGCCGATGAGTGTCCTGGTCAGCAACCTCATGGCGAAGACCCCGCCGCTCCAGCTGCCCCCGGATCTGGTGTCCGACCCCATCCAGGGGTGTGCCGTTCCCCCCGGCCCCTTGCCCTCCCTCTTTCTCTCCGGCAGTCAGGACGGCACAGCCGGCCTCGTCATCACGCTGGTCATGGCCGCGGACTGGTTCACCGCAGAGCAGACCGACCGGCTGGCCGAGGCCATCGAGCGGACTCTCCACCGCGTGCTGTGCGAGTAGTGGCCGCGGAGGTGGCAAGGGCACGGCCTTACTCGGACAGGTGGCGGCGGTGCAGGCGCAGATCAAGGTTGCGGGGCTCGATGATGCTGCGTCCGATGATGGTGACCGGCCGTGCTGTGGCGGGGGGGAGTTTCCAGTCGGCCAGGATGGACGCCAGTGCCAGGACGATGTTCATGACGGTGAAGTCATGTCCGATGCACTTGCGAAAGCCGGTCCCGAAGGGGATCAGCGTCATCGCGCGCTCGGCCCTGGCCCAGCCACGCCCGTCGTCGCTCCAGCGCCGCGGGTCGAATCGGTCGGGCTCGGGAAAGAGCTCGGGCCGGTGATGAATGATGTAGGGGCTGATCAGGATGTCGGCACCGCCTGGTACGCGGTAGCCGCCCAGGGCGGTGTCGGTGACGGCGATCCTGCTGAAGAGCCAGGCCGAGGGCCTGATCCGGAATGCCTCGGTCACCACGGTCATCAGGGTCGGCAGCTGCGGAAGGTGCTCGTGACGGGCGGGGCCGCCGCCACAGACCCGGCGTGCCTCGGCCGCGACGGCCGCGTCGAGGTCGTCGTCGAGCGAGAGGTAGTGCAGGGTCCAGGCGAGCATGGCAGCGGTGGTGCTGATGCCGGCGATGAACATCGTCATCACCTGCTCGCGCACTTCCGTGTCCGACAGCGCGTCTTCGGTGCCGTCCTCGGCCAGGAACATGGACAGCAGGTCGCCCTGGTCGGCTCCGTCCCGACGGTAGGCGGCGATGGTGGCGTCGATGTGCGCATACAGGGACTGCCGAGCCTGCGCATAGCGGCGGTTGGCCGGCAGCGGCAGGCGGGTGATGCCGGGCGCGACCATGCGTAGGAAGGCGCCGTTGACCAGTGTGTCCACGTCGCCCAGCGTCCGGCGCACCACGTCGGCGTCCGCGCCGGAACCGGTGAACCATGATGCGAACATCGTCGAGACGGTGATCCGCATCGCGAGTTCCTGCATCAGCCGGCGGACATCCAGCACCTGTCCTTCGCGCCAGGACCGGGTGACGACCGTGATCTCGCGGCCCGCCAGCTCTCCGTATCCCGCCAGCTTGCCGGGGTGGAAAGCCGGCTGGGTCAGGCGGCGAAGCCGCGTGTGCTTGGCGTTGGGGCAGGTTGCCAGGCCGTCCCCGAAGAACACGGCGATGTTCTCGAAGAAGGGCCCGCCCTTGTCGAAGTCGCGATGACGGGTCACCAGGACCTCGGAGACCACTTCGGGGCTGCAGACCACATAGGTGGGGCGGGTGCCGAGCCGGATCTCGACCAGATCGCCGTAGGACGGCAGGCGGGTCAGGAACCGGGTGGGGTCGGCAAGCAGCTGCCGCAGGTGGCCTACGCCCGGCAGGGCACCAGGTGCGCGCGGGGCGGCGATGGCGGACGCCGGCCGGACTGTGGTCGTCATCGTTCAGCTCCCCGCGCTCACGAGCAGACCGGACGCCCAGTCCGGCATGACACGGTGTTGGTCGTGACGTGCGGTGATCCGCTCCCATTCGTAGTCACCGCGGATCCAGTCGTGGATGATGCCCGCGTATCCGCGCAGCGCGGCGCGCTCGCTGTCGTCGACGGCCCGGAGCAGTCGCGGCAAGTCCCTCTCCTCCAACTCCACCAGTTCGTCCACCTTTTCCTGGGCATGGCGGGACGCCTCGGCCAGTGCCTCCTGCCGTGTGCAACCGTGACTGCGCTGGATGAGGTGGATCGCGTTGTGTCCACCGGCGACATCCTCGTGCTTGAGCGACATCGAGTCGTTCCGCAACGCGACGATATCGGCGCCCAGTTGCCGCATGTGCTGGAGCACGGGGTGGTGCCACAGCGCCGGCGGCACCTCCGTGCCACCCCATTTCTCGCCCAGGTCGTTCTGTCCGAAGGCGCACGTGGTGGCGGCGCGCAGCCGGAAGTAGTCCTCCAGGTCGCGGTAGGCGAACCCGGTCGTACGGTCGATCGCCTCCGTCAGCTGGGAGGAGAAGTACGAGGCCCAGTGGAACGCCACCCGCGACCGCAGCGATGCGGACATCCCCCGCACCATCCGGCTCCACAGATCGGCGAATGCCCGCACCGTCGGTGTATCCAGCGGGCCGGGACCGGGTGCTCCGTGCACGATTCCGATCAGGGCGTTGCATACGGCGGCCACCTGCCGCGGATCGCGGCCTGCCGCTCCGTCCAACTGGTCGTCGAACGGCAGGAAGTACCACCCCATCATCTGCGCCGCAGTACAACAGTCGTCGGCGTGAGCGTCGGGGTAGAGGTAAGCGGCCACCTCTGCCAGCCGCCAGTTGGCGAAGTCCTCCTCGGCCTGCTCGCCGACCAGCAGACCGAACTTCCTCATCCAGGCGACCGCGCTCTCGCGTGCCTGATCCAAATGCGGGTTGATCCGTAGGGGCCATGGGGTGGTGAACACCGCTCCGGTACGCGTCACGCTCGACTGCTCCTTACGCTGAACTCCACTTGCCAGAGCGATCTTTGGGCCGGGTCGCGGGCAATGATGCCGTCTCGGCGGGGGTCCACCCCATCGAGCGAGCGTGAGGGAAATGCCGGGCGCGGGCCCGAGCATCGTGAGCGCTGGTGCCTCACCGGCGATCGGCTGTCCGAGCCGCCTTGCGACCTCCGGGTGCAGCGAATTGACAACCCATCAGGAATCCGGTGGCGCGTGACTCGACCGGGTGATCTGCGCCGGGTGGAGCGCGGCCGTCGATGCCGGGAGTGGAACATGGCGGGTGCCGTGTGCTGCGGCTCACATCACGAACAGGAGATGCAGGACATGACAGAGGCAGCGGAACAGGACGCGCAGCCGACGCTCCCCCGGCAGCTCGTCGCCCTCCTGACCGAACATTTCAATATCGGCGTGGCGCCGGAGCTGCTGACCGCCACGAGGTCGTTCGAAAGCCTCGGGATGGACTCGCTGTCGTTGATGGAACTGGTCGTGGCGGCCGAGCAGGAATTCGGGATCGTCCTGCCCGAGGGCGAGCTCGACCTGTTCCCGTACTCCACGCTCGGTGACGCTGCCCGGGCGTTCGAGAATGCGGCCTGAGATCGCGGTCACCGGGCTGGGCCTGGTGACCCCGGCAGGGCACACGCCGGAGGCGAACTGGGCGGCCTTGTGCCGGGGCCGCTCGCTGGCCATTGCCGATCCCGAACTCGCCGGGCTGCCCGTCGACTTCTCCTGTCAGGTCACCGGCTTCGACGCCCTGGCCGAACTCGGCCGGCCGCTCGCCCGGCGCGTGGACGACTTCATCCGGTTCGCCCTGGTCGCCGCGCGACGGGCCGTTGCCGACGCCGCGTTGGACCCTGGAACCTGGCCGGCGCAGCGGGTGGGCGTCGTGCTGGGCGTCGGGTCCAACAGTCTGAGCACCTATGTCACCGAGTTCTGCCATCTCGGCTCGAGCCGGCCCGAGCGGGTCTCGCCCCTCGCGCTGCCGCGCAGTGTGCCGAGCATGGCCGCGGGCGAGGTCGCCATCGACCTGGGCGCCCAGGGGCCGAACTTCACCACGTCCAGCGCCTGTGCTTCGGGCGCGACCGCGATCGGTGTCGCGCGGGACCTGCTGCTGTCCGGGACGTGCGACATCGTGCTGGCGGGCGGCAGCGAATCGGCGCGCTCCCGTATGACGGCCAGCTGCTTCACCCGGATGCGGGCGCTGTCACGGCGGCGGGAGCATCCGGAGCTTGCCAGTCGGCCGTTCGACACGGCCCGGGACGGCTTCGTCCTCGGAGAGGGTGCCGCCGTCCTCGTCCTTGAACGCCTCTCCCACGCCCGCGCCCGCGCGGTGCCGGTCCAGGCGGTGCTGCGCGGTTACGGCGCCGGTGCGGACGCGCACCATCCGGTGGCTCCGCAGCCGGACGGCGGAGGAGCGGTCCGGGCCGTCCGGGCCGCGCTGGAGGACGGGGGGTGCGGGCCGGGAGAGGTGAGTCTGGTCAATGCGCACGGCACCTCGACACCGTTGAACGACGCGGCCGAGGCCGCGGCTCTCACCGGGGTGTTCGGAGACGAGGTGCCACCCGTGACGGCCGCCAAGGGGGTGATCGGCCATGCCCTCGGGGCAGCGGGAGCGATCCAGGCGGCGTACACGGTGCTCGCCCTGCGCCACCGGACGGTGCCGCCGGTGGCGAACTTCGAGAGCCAGGAAGGCGCATACAAGCTGGACGTCGTCGCCGGACACCCGCGCGAGGTGGGCAGGGGCGCGGGCATCAGCTGCTCTTTCGGATTCGGTGGCCAGAACGCCGTGCTGGTGTTCACTGCCGACTGAAACGCACCCCACTTCCCCGAGACCCGAGACCGCTCAGCGGCGGACCCTGGGCATGCCCAGCCCGATCCAGGAGATGATCTCCCGCTGGATCTCGTTGTTGCCGCCGCCGAAGGTGAAGATGACGGCGCTGCGGTAGCCGCGTTCCAGCTCGCCGTGCAAGACGGCGTCCGCGGAGCCCTCCTTGAGCGGACCGGCGGCGGCCAGCACCTCCATCATCCAGACGTAGGCGTCGCGGCGGGTCTCGGAGCCGTACACCTTGACGGCCGAGGCGTCCTGGGGGGTGAGCTCGCCGCGCTGGAGGGCGTCCACCATCCGCCAGTTGAGCAGCTTCATGGCATCCAGCCGCAGGTGCGTACGGGCGAGCCGGGCGCGGACCCAGCCGAGGTCGATGACCCGGCGGCCGTCGGCGGTCTTGGTGGCGGCGGCCCAGTCTCGGACGTCACGCAGCGCCCTGATGGCACCGGCGCCATGGGCGGCGAGGGTGACACGCTCATGGTTGAGCTGGGTGGTGATCAGCCGCCAGCCCTCGTTCTCCGCACCGACCCGGTTGGCCACCGGGACCCGGATGTCCTGGTAGTGGCTGGTGGTGGTGTCATGGGAGGCGAGGGTGTGAATCAGGGTGCAGGAGTAGCCGGGGTCGGTGGTCGGTACCAGGAGGATGCTGATGCCCTTGTGGGGCGGCGCGTCCGGGTCGGTGCGCACCGCGAGCCAGATCCAGTCGGCGGTGTCGCCGTTGGTGGTCCAGATCTTCTGCCCGTTGACCACATAGTGGTCGCCGTCGCGCACCGCACGGGTGGTGAGGGAGGCCAGGTCGGTACCGGCGCCGGGTTCGCTGTAGCCGATGGCGATGTCGATCTCGCCGGACAGGATCCTGGGCAGGAAGTAGTTCTTCTGCTCCTCGGTGCCATGGCGCATGAGCGTGGGGCCGACGGTGTTGAGCGCCATCAGCGGCAGCGGCACGCCCGCCTGTGCGGCCTCGTCGAAGAAGATGAACTGTTCCATGGGGGTCAGGCCGCCGCCCCCGTACTCCTTGGGCCAGCCCACCCCCAGCCGGCCGTCGGCGCCGAGCCGGCGAATGGTCCGGCGGTAGTAGCGCTTCTGTTCGGCGGGGTCGGCGTGCCGGGCGTAGGCCTGGTCGGGCACCAGGGTGGCGAAGTACCGCCGCAGTTCGGTGCGCAGCCGCTGCTGTTGCGGGGTGTGGTCGAGATGCACGTGCCCCTCCCAGGATTCGTCCCACGACGACGGCGCACACGGTAGAACGCGTTACAGCAATGCGGAAGGGCCTTTGTCGGCCCCTCACTCAACTGCGTTTCCGCTAGCCGCCGTTGACGGACACTCCAGCCACCCACACGCTTGTGCCACACCCGTCAACTCAGCGATTGGGATGGCCAGTTGGGCTCCCGGTCGTTGTCTTCTCTTCGAGGTGGACTGGATGGTCATGAGAACCGCACGGAAGATTGCCACACTGAGCGCAGTGGCCACGTTAACCCTTGCCGGGGTGCTGGCCGGTACCACTACGGCTGGGGCCGCAGGACCGTTCCCGGCTCCCACGAGTGGCCCTTGAACATACGCTGAGCCTGCGCAAGGCGATCAGACGGGCAGGGCGAAGCGGATGCCCTGCCCGTCGATCCGGTGTCGTGATGTTCCGGCGCTCAGCGCCGCTCGCGCCTGCGGTGGCGCCCACCGCGCCCCGGGCCGGGCACGGCGGCGCCGGGGCCGCCGTGGGCCGCCTCGAGCTCGGCGCGCTCCTGGGCCAGGCCAAAGCTGCCCAGCAGCGGCAGGCGGTCCAGGTTGGGCAGCAGCCAGGCGTGCCACACCCCGGTCACAAAGAGGATCGCGGCACCGGCCACCAGCACCGAGCCCAAGGTGTCGGTCGGGTAGTGGGCACCGATGTACATCCGGGAGAAGGCGACCAGCAGCACCGCGAGCACTCCGCAGACGGCGACGGTCCGCCGGTGACGGGACTCACGGAAGAGGAAGTACGCGGCGACGGCCACTGCCACGGTGAATGCCGTGTGTCCGCTGGGGAAGCTGTTGGAACCGATCTCCGGGTCGAGGGAGAACTTGGCCGGGGGCCGGTTCCGGGCCACGATGAACTTGGCGATCTGGGTGCTGTTCCAGCCGACGGCGACGACCAGGAAGGTGGCGACCGCGCGCATCGGACGACGCCGTACGAACAGCAGCCAGCCGCTCCAGACCACGAGAACGATCACGCCGGCGACGGGTGAGGCCAGATAGCTGACCCCCTTCATCGCGTCGTTCAGCCAGCCGGTGCGGGTGTTGGTCTGGATGGTGCGGTCCAGGTCCAGGTCGTGCGGCTGGATCAGCTTGGTGTGCGCGGCGATCAGTCCGAGCACGATCGCGGCCGCGAACAGCAGGACGGAATTGCGCAACCAGTGGCGCACGTAGGGCATGGGTGGGGCGTCCTTCGTATCGGCATGGCGGCGCCGGGGCGGCTGCACGCACGTTGATGACGAGTACACGCCGCGCCGAGGTGATCGACGCGGCCGTACAACAAACGCTACATGCGCGCGGCGCCGGTCTCCCAAGCCCGTCCGCCCTGAGCGATGATCATCGGCACCCTGTGTGACGGGAGCGCTCCCGGCAGTGAAGGCACCAGTGCCCGGCCACACCCCGGCACCGGCCCGGCAGGCGGGGGCGGCGCTGGTGACGCCGCCCGCCGTCTGCCGCGGGTCAGCCGCGGATCTTGTGGAACCAGAGGCCGACCGTGGTGCCGCCGCTGAACACCGCACAGACATGACGGTCGTACCTGTTGCGGTCGTAGGGGTGGCTGTACGCGTACTTGTTGCAGTTGTCGAAGGTCCAGAACCAGGTCTGGTACTCGTAGCACGGGTTGACATTGCCGTTGTCGGCGCAGTCGGGGCCGGGCGACTCCAGGGGCCGTGCCGCCGAGGCCGGCCGTGCCCGGCCGGTCTCCGAGGCCGTCGCGGTGCCGATGCCCAGGCCACCGATGGTGCCGATCGCCGCCAGCGCGGCGATGGTGGTGCGAACGCCGAGTTTCATGGTTTCCCCTCACGGTTGACCGCTGTTGTGCCGTGAGAGTCTGTCCGCGCCGTCCACGCGGGACCAACACTTTCAATCCTGCCGAAATACGACGAACGCCGCCGTGACCGTCAGAGCAGGCGCCTTATCTCACCCCGGACCCGGTAGAAGCCTCCGGCGGAGGGCGAGAGCGCCTCGACGACATAGCGGGCGCCGGGCTCACGTATGCCGCGGGGGAACTGGACGTTCCAGCCGGGGTCATAGCCCTCCGAGACCACATGGACGCGCAGCCGACCGCCCTCCTGGACACAGGCGACCACCACGCCTCCGGCGGGGGCCGCGGTCACCGTCCGGACCGTGGTGGCCGGGGCGTAAGTGGGCAGTGCAGCGGCCGACTTGATGTCCAGCGGGGTCGGCACGGTGCCGGACCGGGCCGCGGAGATGGCGGACTCGGTGGCGTCCACGCAGATCAGGGAGCCGTCCGTGGTGACCATATAGAGCTTCTCGCCGAGGTGCTGCATGGAGAGCGCGGAACCGCCGCCCGTGCCGAGCTTCCACAGCCGGGTGCCGTCCGCGGCGAAGCAGTAGACGGACGAGGCCATGTCGCCCGCGAAGACATGGCGGCCACCCGGGGCGGTGGCGCAGGAGTAGACCGCGGAATCGCACCGGTAGGTGGCCTCGATGGCGCCGTCGGCCTTGGACAGGCGCTGGACCACGGTGCGGTTGGTGCCCGCGTAGACGGCGTGCTCCTCCTGCCAGCCGAAGAGCACCGAGCCATTGGTCGGCGTGTGCCACAACTCCCCGCCGCCGTCCTGGGCGTAGGCCGTCACTCCGGCACCATGACCGTGGTAGACGGCCCGTGCGTCGCGGCGCACCATCCAGGCGTGGCTGCCGGTGCTCCTGCGCGACCACTGGTACTCGTCCTCATGGTCGATGACCGTCAACCCGCCGCTGCGGTCGGCGACATTGAGGACGCCCTCGTGGATGTCGAGCCAGAAGATGTCGACATCGGAGGCGATCTCATAGGCGGCGAAGGGCAGTTTGACGGAGAGGTCGTACACGGTGCCGTCATCGCACCCCGCGTAGATCCAGAAGTCGTCCGCCACCAGGCACTTGACGCCGTCCGGCAGTTGGTAGCGGGCGAGCACCTCGCCATCATGGCCGAGGGTGTACACATCGCCGGACTGGTTGCCGACCCAGCAGCGGTCCTCGCCGATGTGGATGCCGAACGCGGGGGCACCGGTGCGGAAACGCCACAGCACCGGCGCCACCGACCGTGCGGTGGAAGGCGCGGAGGTGATCTGACGACGCGTCACAGGGCGGGGCGCCCGGCCGCCCGGCACGGCCGGGGCGTACCCCTTGCGGACCTTTTCGCCGATCTTCTTCGCCGCCGCGGCCTGCGCCTTCTGCGCGGTGGGGAAGGTGGAATTCTGGGTCTGCCCGGGCGTCCCGATCCGCCCGTAGCGGACCGTGACGGCCGTGCCGTCGACGGACACCTCGTAGAACTTGTGCGCCCCGCCGCCGTCTTGGGACAGCTCCAGATAGGTGGTGCTCCGGGCCATGGCATGACTCCTCTCCCCACCGGCCGCGATGACCGGTCGTCACTGAGGAGAACGCTAGGGCCAGCCACTGACAATCAGCGCCGCGGAAGGTCCGCGGGGCCCCACAGCTCGGTGCGGTGGGCGGCGGTGAGGGCGCCGATGCGGGCCAGGACCTCGGCGGCCGGCCGGGTGGCCGGCCGACGGCCGTCCCGCAGCCGCAGGGCCACCAGATCGTCCGCGGCCTCCTTGGCACCGATCACCGCCTGGTAGGGCACCAGCCGGGCGGCCCGGATCCGGGCGCCCAGGGTGCCGCGTTCCGGTCCGGCGAGCTCCGCCCGCAGCCCCTGGCCGACGGCCCGCCGCACCAGCGCGGCGGCCTGCGGCGACTCGGCCTCGGAGACCGGCAGGACCACCAGCTGGGTGGGGGCGAGCCAGCCGGGAAAGGCGCCTCCGTGCACCTCGATGAGATGCGCGACGGCCCGCTCCATGCTGCCGATGACGCTGCGGTGGACCATGACCGGGCGGTGCTTGGCACCGTCCGGCCCGATGTAGTGCAGGCCGAACCGCTCGGGCTGGTGGAAGTCGATCTGGACGGTGGACAAGGTGGCCTCCCGGCCGGCGCCGTCGGCGACCTGTACGTCGATCTTCGGCCCATAGAACGCCGCTTCCCCCTCCACGGCCTCATATGCCACGCCCGAGCTGTCGAGGACCTCGGTCAGCAGGGCGGCCGCCCGCCGCCACAGCTCCGGCTCGGCGACATACTTCCCGCCCGCTCCGGGGAGGGAGAGCCGGTAGCGGGCCGGGCGGATGCCGAGTGCCCGATACGCCCCGCGGATCAGCTCCAGGGCCGCCCTCGCCTCCTCGGCGGCCTGGTCCACGGTGCAGAAGATGTGCGCGTCGTTCAACTGGATGGCCCGGACCCGGGTCAGTCCGCCCAGCACCCCGGACAGTTCGGAGCGGTACATGCCGCCCAGCTCGGCCATCCGCAGGGGCAGCTCGCGGTAACTGTGGGCCCGGGAACGGTAGATCAGCGCATGGTGCGGGCACAGGCTCGGCCGCAGGACGACCTGCTCCTCACCCAGGTCCATCGGGGGGAACATGTCCTCGTGGTAGTGGGACCAGTGCCCGGAGATCTCATAGAGCTCCCGCTTGCCCAACACCGGTGAATACACATGCCGGTACCCCGCCCGGCGCTCGACGTCCCGGATGTACTCCTCCAGCGCGTGCCGCACGGCCGCACCGTCGGGCAGCCAGTACGGCAGCCCCGCGCCCATCAGCGGGTCGGTGTCGAACAGGTCCAGTTCACGGCCGAGTTTGCGGTGGTCATGCATGGTGCTCTCCTCGTGGATGCCGAGGCGGGCGCCCGCATGCCGAAGCCCCGGGGCACTCGCCCCGGGGCTTCGGACTAGGACAACCGTCAGCGCGCCGGGACACTCTCCGGCGTCGTCGTCATGGCCATACCAGCGCGCTTCATGTGGGTGAGGGTAACAGACGCCGCGGTGCGGCGAGGTGGCGCTAGATTCGCAGGCATGATCTTGCTCAGTGATGCCCAAGTGCGGCTGCGCTCCGCGGCCCGCGCCCTTCCGGACGGTATCGGGCTCCTGCTCGTCGAAGGCCACCGCAGCAGCACCGAACAGGCCCGCAGATTTGCCGACTACCAGGACCGGTTGCGGCGCACCGGCCTCACCGACCCGGCCGAACTGCGCAGCCGGGCCAGCGCCTTCGTCTCCCCGGTGGAGGTGGCTCCGCATTGCACGGGCGCGGCCGTCGACCTGACCCTCGTCGACGCGCACGGCGCCGAACTCGACATGGGCGGGGCGGTGAACGGTCACCGGACCGGCGACGAGCGGTCCTGTCCACTGCGGGCGCCCGGGCTCTCCGGGCCCGCGCGCCGCAACCGCGGCCTGCTGATCGACGCCATGACGGTGGCGGGGTTCGTCAACTACCCGACCGAGTGGTGGCATTGGTCCCATGGAGACCGTTACTGGGCAGTGGTGTCCGGAGCCGGTGCGGCCGTCTACGGGCCCTGCTGAGCCCGGCGGCCGGGCCGGTCCTGCCGGTCACCTGCCGGCCGCGCGGCCCCGGAGGGCGATCGGCGTGACCGCCAGGCCAAGGGCCACCGACGCGGTCGCGGCGAGCGGGACCAGTCCGGGGCCGGCGGCCATCGCGGCCCCGCCCAGTGCGCCGCCCAGCGCCGCTCCGACGTAGACCGAAGCGCTGTGCACCGCCATCGCCTGTGCTGCGGCCCGCGTTCCCACCCGGGCGAGCATCAGGGACTGGATGCCGGGCGGCACCGCCCAGGCGGCCGCGGACCAGCCGGCCAGCAGTACGGCGACCGCCGGGGCGGGGACCGGCCTGACCGGCCAGAGCAGGGCGAAGAGCAGCATCGCGGCACAGAACACCGTGCTCGCGATGACAAAGGCGCGCAGCGGGTGGTAGCGGTCGATGAGGCGGCCGGAGGTCTGGGTGCCCAGGATGCCCCCGATGCCGGAGCACACCAGCAGGGCGGCCAGCGCTCGGGGCGACACCCCGGCGAGGCCGGCCAGGAAGGGCGCGAGATAGGTCTGGAAGGCCAGGTTTCCGGCCACCGTGAGGACGGTGACGGCGAGGATGGCGCCGATGGCGCCGTTGAGCAGCGGGCGGACCAGTTCGGCAAACGTTCCGCGGTCGTCGGCCGGGTGCGGCTCGGCCGGGGGGAGGGTGCGTACCGCCAGGAGGAGTGCGCCGATGCCGAGGAGTCCGCCGAAGGCGAAGGTCGCCTGCCAGCCGAGCAGCGCTCCGATCCAGGTGCCGGCGGGGACGCCCAGCAGGATCGCCCCGGTCAGCCCGGTCATGACCGTGGCCAGATACCTGCCCCGGCGCTCCGGTGGCGCCTGTGCGCTGACCGTCGCCAGGGCGGTGGGCAGCACCACGGCCGCGGACAGTGCCGCGAGGACCCGCAGGGCCAAGAGTGCCGGGTACGAACTCGCCAGCGGCACGGCGAAGTTGGCCAGCGCGAAGACGGCGAGCGCGCCGCCGAGCGCCCGCTTGCGCGGGATCCGGCCCGGCAGGAGTGCCCATACCGGCGCGGCCAGGGCGTAGACCAGCGAATACGCCGTGACCAGCTGGCCGGTGACGGTCTCCGAGCGGTGCACATCGGCCGCGATCCCGGGGAGCACTCCGATGATGATGTAGTCGTCCGTCTGAACCGCGAAGGCCGCGAGCGCCAGGGCGTAAAGCCACCAGGGGCGTAGGGGTGGGGAGGAGTCCATCCCGTAAGGGTAACAGTCGTTACCTTTATGGGTGTGTGAAAGTCTGGACCGGACCCAGGAGGTGGTGCGCCACAATGCCCAGACCCGCCAACCCCCAGCGCCGGCGCGAGGTGCTCGACGCGATCATCGGCGAGCTCGCCCACACGGGCATCGGCCACTTCTCCCTGCGCACCCTGGCGGAGGGCCTGGGGCAGAGCACCCGCGTGCTCACCCATCACTTCGCGGACAAGAACGCCTTGCTCACGGCCGTCCTGGAGCGGCTGGACGAGCGGCAGCACGACGCCCTGCGGGCCGCGGCGGGCTGGGACGATCCCGGCGTACCGGTGAGCTCCCTCGTCACCGCGGCCTGGGCGAGGAACCTCGGCCCGGACGAACTGGCCATGACCCGGCTCATCCGGGAGATCGAGGGGCTCGCCGCGGCCGGGAGACTCCCCCTCCCGGGCCCCGGATTCGTCCGTGGGCGTGCCGAGTTCGTCGCCGCCTGCCTGGTCCGGCGCGGCCTGGCCCACGATGCCGCGCTCACCAGGGCCACGCTGCTCAACAGCGCCTTCTCCAGCCTGGAGGCCGACTACCTGATCACCGGGGACCGGGAACGGACCGAAGCCGCGCTCGGTGAGCTCTGCGCCTGGATCGACTCCTGTGTCGGGCAGGCCCGTTGACGGTCACCGCTCCTCCCTCACGATGGAGCGACCGATGACCGGATCAACGGGCCCCGGGAGGCCGGACGGGTCCCGTCCGGGTCAGTTGTCCTTCAGGCCGAAGCGCGCATGGAAGCGCCGCAGAGGCCCCGGCGCCCACCAGTTGGCCCGGCCCAGCAGCCGCATCAGGGCAGGCACCAGCAGCCCCCGCACCAGCGTGGCGTCGACCAGGACGGCCAGTGCGAGCCCGGTGCCGAGCAGCTTGAGAATGCTCAGCTGCGAGGTGGCCAGCGCACCCAGCACCGTGGCGACGACCAGGGCGGCCGCGGTGATCAGCCTGCCGGTGCGCTCCAGGCCGAAGGCGACGGAGTGTGTGTTGTCACCGCCGGCCAGGTATTCCTCGCGGATCCGGGACAGCAGGAAGACGCTGTAGTCCATGGACAGCCCGAACGCGACGCAGAACATCAGGATCGGGATCGTCACCTCCAGCTGCCCGCTGTGCACGAAGTCGCCGACCAGCCACTTCATATGGCCGTCCTGGAAGATGTAGACCATCGCGCCGAACGACGCGGTGAGGCTGAGCATGTTCAGCACCAGTTGCTTGAGCGGGATCACCACACTGCCGGAGAACAGGAACAGCAGCACCAGCATGCTCGCCGCGATGATTCCGCCGGCCCACCACAGCCGTTCACCGAGTACGGCCTTGGTGTCCACCTGTGTGGCCGTGTTCCCGCCGACCAGCACCCGGCCGGGCGCTTCCACCGCGCGCACGGCGCGTACGTAGTCCTCGCCCGGCGCGGAGCCGGGGTCCGCATCGGACACCACGGACACCCAGGTGCCGCCTCCCCGCGCGGCATGGAAGGAGGCCGCAGCCGCCCCGGGCGGAGCCACCCGCCGGCCATCGGCGAACGAGCCCGCCGCGGTGTCCACCCGCACGGTGTGCGGGACGGCGGACAGCCGCTCGGCATACGCGCTCAACTGCCCGCCGTCCCGGGCCGGGTCGACACCCGGGAGAACCGCGACCACCGGCGAGGTCCGTGCCCCGTGGAACTGGGAGCGCACCACGTCGGACGCCTGTTGGGCGGCGCTGCTCCGCGGCAGCACCCGATCGTCCATGAGCGCGAACCGGGCCTGTGTGAACGGCAGCGCGAGCGCCACCAGCACCACCGCCACCAGCCCGCCCACCGCGACCGGCCGACGCATCACCGCGAGCGCGAGCCGATGCCACGCGCCGAGGCCCGGCCGAGACCCCGGCAGCCTGCGGCGGATCGGCGCGAAGATGTCGTACCGGTCGATGCGGCGCCCCATGAGCGCCAGCAGCGGGGGCAGCATCACCAGCGAGACGACCGCGGCCAGAACGACCACGGCGATGCCCGCGTACGCCAGCGAGCGCAGGAAGTACAGCGGGAATACCAGCAATGCGGCCAGCGACAGGGCCACCGTCAGGGCCGAGAACAGCACGGTGCGCCCGGCGCTGCGCAGGCTCGCGGCGATCGCCTCGATCACTTCACGGCCGTTCGCCAGCTCCTCGCGGTAGCGGTTGACGATGAACAGGCTGTAGTCGACGGCGAGTCCGAAGCCCAGCGCGGTGGTGATGTTCAGTGCGAAGACGGACACCGAGGTCGTCTCGGTCAGCAGCCGCAGGACGGCGTAGGCGCCCACCACCGAGACCACACCCACCAGGACGGGCAGCAGGGCGGCCAGGAGCGATCCGAACGCGGCGAGCAGGATCAGCAGGGTCAGCGGGGCCGCCAGCAGCTCGGCACGGGTGAGGTCCTCGGCGCTCTGGTCGGCCGTCTCGGAGGTGATCCGGGCCGAGCCGGTCACCTTGACGTCGAGCGGGCCGTGCCGGCCTTCGAGGGCGGGAACCAGATCGTGCGCGCGGTGGTGGGTGTCGTTGTCGTCACCGGCCAGCTTGACCAGGACGAGTGCGGTGCGGCCGTCCTTCGACCGCAGCGAGGCGTCACCGGTGGTCCAGTACGACTGGGCGTAGACCACCCCTCGGGAGCGCGCGGCGTCGGCGGTCAGCGCCTGCCCGGCGGCGGCAGCGCCGGGCGCGGAAACGTCCGTGGCGTGCGCGACCAGGACGATGTCGGGCGCTCCCGCGTGGAAACGCTCGGCCAGCATGTGGTCCGCCCGTATGGACTCGGCGGAGTTCGGTATGTATCCGCCGCTGGACAGCCTGGATTCGACGTCGCCGCCGCCGACAGCCGAGGCGACCGCGACCAGGGCGATCAGCACCAGCACGAGGCGGCGGCGGTGCGCGAGCCGGCGAGCGAGCGAGGCAAGGCGGCCGGCGACCGGGGCCGGCCCGTTCCCGGCGTCCGGCGGGATTTGGGTGATTGCGGACATGGCTCCCTCATGTCGTCGTTGTGGGGAGGCTGTCATCGGCGCCGCGCCCCGGGCCGCGCCTGCTCAGCGTTTGCCGAGCAGGTGACAGCACAGGCCGTCGGACACCCACTGCTCCCACTGTTCGGGCGTCCAACCGCGCTCGGTGACCAGCAGTTGGTATACCTCGGGCCCGAAGAGCGCGTAGCAGACATCCACGGCGCGCTCGGGCGTGAGGCTACCGGCCAGCGGGGTCCGTTCGACGAGGGCGTCGATGAACCGGCGCTGGACCAGGCGGCGTTGCTGCTTGTTGGTCTCCCAGAGCTCCGCTCCGTCGCCATTGGTCACGGCGGCGTTGCGCAGCACCTCGATCAGTGCGGCGACCCGGTCATAGACGATCCGCGTGGCGCGGGTCAGCCGCCGGATCATCTCGACGGGGTCGTCGGCGGACAGCGCTGCGACCACCTGTGGACGCTCCAGGGTCGGGATGGGCTCCTCGTCCCCGGCCACGTGAAGGTCGATCAGTTCCTTGAGGATCTTCTGCTTGTTGCCGAACGAGAAGTAGATCGTCTGGACGGCGACTCCGGCTTCCTGGGCAATGGACTCGATCGTCGTCATGCCGTACCCGTGCTCGACGAACAGCTTCATTGCCGCATCCAGCATCCGCCGCTTGGTCTGCTCGGCACGCAAACGCCTGCCGTCGGTCTTCTTCACCGTCATCACCGGCCACCTTATTGTACCTACAATCTAGAGCTACACTACAGTAACTCCGTGCGGTGCAAGCACTCCGCCGCCGCCGAACCCGGCCGGAGGCCCGACCCCGCGGCGTGACCGCTGTCCACACCCTTCCATCACCGGGCGGGTGTTGGGACCGCCGAGGCCGCACTGCTGCTGCCGACCAGCGTCGAACTCATCGTCTTCCTGGACGTATCCACCATCGATCCGGCGATGCCGACCATCGGCAGCGCACTCGATTTCGGCGCGGTCGCACTGGCCTGGGTCAGTACGGCCTGCCAAGTGACCTCCGGCGGCTTTCAGTTCGGCGCCGGACGCGCCACCGACCTGCTCGGCAGGCGGCAGATGTTCCAGGCCGGCCTCACCGTCTTCACCGCCGCGTCACTGCTGGCCGGCCTCACCACCGCCGGGCGGGCGCTGATCGCCGCCCGCCCTCGGGCTTGGGGAACATCGGTACAGCCATTAACGCTAAGCACTTGATCATGGTCAACGTGTCGTGATCGCTTAGCACGGGCGATCCGTTCCGTGAGGACCTTCGGCCAAAGATCCACGCTCTGTCGCGGCCGGGTGGTTGACTCCGCCGCATGCCAGTGGAGTTCTTATCTGACGATCAGGCCGCGTCGTACGGGAAGTTCAACGAGGAGCCGACCCGGCCGGAGCTGGAGCGGTTCTTCTACCTCGATGACGAGGACCGCAAGCTGATCGCGAAGCGGCGTGGGGATCACAACCGGCTCGGGTTCGCGCTGCAGATGTGCACGGTGCGCTATATCGGCCGGTTCCTGCCGGATGATCCGCTTGATGTGCCGTGGGTGGTGATTGAGCACATCGCCGAGCAGCTCGGTATCGAGGACGTCTCGTGCGTCAAGGCGTACACCGAGCGCAAGCCGACGGCGTACGAGCACGCGTGGGAGATCCGGGACGCGTACGAGTATCACGAGTACGAGGATCCGGAGTGGGGGCGGAAGTTTAGGACGTTCTTGCACGGGCGGGCGTGGACCGCGCACTCGGAGGGTCCGAAGGCTCTGTTCGATCATGCGGTGGGCTGGCTGCGCCGCAAACGGGTGCTGCTGCCGGGTGTGTCCGTGCTGGCACGGCAGGTGTCCGAGGTCCGCCAGATCGCGGAGAAGCGCCTGCACACCACGGTCGCCCGGTCGGCGTGGCGGGTGGATCGGTCGCTGCCCGCCGACCTGGTGGCGTTGCTTCAGACGCCGGAGGGCCGGCGGTACTCGTACCTGTAGACCTTCCGGCGGCCGCCGACGAAGACGACGGGCACGGCGATGAAGCGGGCGCTGGAGCGGGTGGACGAGATCGCGGTGTACCGGCTGGGGCAGGTGAAGCTGGACAAGCTCCCGCCGAACCGGCTCGCCGCGCTGGCCCGGTACGGCCTGGGGTCGAAGGCGACGAGCCTGGAGCGGGCCCCGGAGCCGAAGCGGACCGCGATGCTGACTGCGGTGATGCGGCACCTGGAGGCCAAGGCCATTGACGACGCGCTGGAGCTGTTCACGGTGCTGATGGCGACGAGGCTGATCAGTACCGCGAAGCGGCTCACGAACAAGGAGCGCCTCTCCACGCTGCCGCAGCTGGAGAAGGCGTCCCGGATCACGGCCCGTATCTCGAAGGTGTTCATGCAGGAGCTGGAGCACATCGAGGAGAGTGGCAAGGCGGTGGACGCGGCCGCGATGTGGAAGGTGCTGGAGGAGGTCGCGCCGAGGGCCCAGCTGTGGAGCGCGGCCGCCACGGTGGCGAGCCTGGTGCCGGAGGACGACGACTCGGCGGAGATCGCGGTACGCGAGGCGCTGGCCAGCCGCTACAACACTGTCAAGCCGTTCCTGTCGCTGCTCGGCGACACCAAGATGCTCGGCGCGGCCCCGTCCGGGGAGCGGGTCCTGGCCGCGGTCAAGAGCCTGCCTGCTCTCAGCCGGCGCCAGGTGGCGAAGAAGCCTCTGCTGAAGCGGGAGGTCGACGACAAGGTGGTGCCGCCGTGCTGGCGCAAGGCGGTGTATGCGAACAAGGACCTGCCGCAGGGCGCGGTGGACCGCGACGCCTACGTGGTATGCGTGCTGGAGCAGCTGTACCGCGCTTTGATGAGCCGCGACATCTTCGCGTCGCCCTCGCACCGCTTCTCCAACCCGCGTGCCCGCCTGCTGGACGGCAAGCCGTGGCTGGCGGTGCGCGAGGACGTGCTGGCCGGCCTGAGCCTGGAGATGCCGGTCGAGGAGCATCTGGCGGAGCTGGTGCGGGTGCTGGACGCGGCGTGGAAGCAGATGGCCGAGCGCCTCGAAGAAGCCGGCGCGGACGCGAAGGTGAGCATCGAGACGCTGCCGAACGGGCGGGCCAAGCTCAACGTGGACGCGCTCGGCGCGCTCGGGGTGCCCACGTCGCTGGCCCGGCTGCGCAAGCGGGTCGAGAAGATGCTCCCGAAGATCGACCTACCGGACCTGCTGTTCGAGGTGCACGCCTGGACCGGGTTCCTGGACGCCTTCGTGCACCTGGGCGACGGCAAGACCCGCATGAAGGACCTCACCACCTCCCTCGTCGCGCTCCTGGTGTCCGAGGCGTGCAACATCGGCATGACCCCCGTGGTCAACCCCGGCCACGAGGCGCTGACCCGCTCGCGCCTCGTCCACGTCGACCAGTACTACCTGCGCGCGGACACCATCGCCGCGGCCAACGCCGCCCTGATCGCCGCCCAGGCCCAGGTGCCGATCGTGAAGTTCTGGGGCAACGGGCTGCTCGCCTCCGTCGACGGCCTGCGCTTCGTCGTCCCGGTCCGCTCCATCGCCACCGCCCCGAATCCGAAGTACTTCGGATTCAAGCGCGGCATCACCTGGCTGAACGCCGTCAACGACCAGGTCTTCGGGATCGGGCAGATGGTGGTCCCGGGCACCCCGCGCGACTCCCTGCACATCCTGGACGCGCTGCTGAACCTGGACGGCGGGGTGAAGCCGGAGATGGTCGCCACCGACAACGCCTCGTATGTTGTTACCTGGACACCTCACGCCCCGTTAGCTCAGAGGGGCGGCAAAGTGGG
>NZ_JBDJPF010000038.1:0-64294 GCF_054957865.1 Streptomyces xingningensis | reverse complement strand
AGAACTCCGGGCGGGCAGTCGGCGACGAAGCAGAAAACCCCACGGCGCGAGCCGTGAGAATCCCCCTCTTCAGGAGGGGGAGGATGTCAACTGTCTGCCCTCCCCTGCGCCGCCCCCGGGCGCGGTCAGACCAGCCGGACCGGCTTCTCCGGGCGCACCCCGACCTCGCCCAGCCAGGCGCGCAGCGGCTCCCCATCGCCCTCGTCGATCAGGCTCAGCACGGTGCGCGCCAGGTCGGCGCGGCGGATGCCGCCGACGAGCAGGGCCGGGCCGTCCAGCCAGTCGAGGCCGGGGACGGCGCCGGCGGTGTCCACGGCGGCGCAGCACACCAGGGCCGTCACATGGTCGGTGAGCAGCTCCCGGCCGCTGCGCGGGGGCTGGAGGGGAAACAGCGGCACCAGCCCACCGGCCCGGAGGTCGCCCGCCGCGCCGAGCGACCCCGGGCCCGCCGCGCGCGCCGCCTCGGCGGCGCTGCTCGCCTCGCGGGCCACCTCGGCGCTCAGCCTGGCCTCCAGCTCCTCGCCGAGGCCGCTGCCCGAGGAGCCGGTGAGCCGGTCGAGGACCCGGGCGACGGTGGGCGCGACGGGGGTGACGTACGGGGCGGGGGTGGCGTCCGTGGCGGCTCCGCAGGCGGCGAGGTCATCGAGCACCTCCAGGCCGTCGAGCACCCGGTGCAGCCGGGCTGCCTCCAGCCGCCAGGTGCGGTCGACGACCTCCTCCGGGTACTGGGTCCAGGTGACCGGGGACCAGTCGGGGCCGGGCTGGGTGGGGCCGCCGTGGAAGAGCCGGGCGGCCAGCAGGGAGGCGGCCTCGTCGATCAGGCCGGGCTCCTCCAGCAGGTCGCAGGCGGGCCGCTCGCCCAGCCGGGAGGCGAAGCCCTCGGCGAGCCGGTCGCGGCGGGAGAGCTCGGTGAGCGCGGAGACCACTCCGGCGTCCAGCCGGGAGGGCCAGCGGCCCATCCGCCAGGCGGGCAGGGCGACCCGGTTGAGCAGGCGGTCCCAGCCGGCGTAGGCGAGGCCGACCTGCTCCTGGGCGACGATCCGCAGGCCGTAGTCCACCGTCTGGGCGCGCTCGGACGCCGCGGCGGCCACGCCGCGCTCCATCTCGGCGGCGTGGTCCCGGCAGGAGCGCAGCAGCAGCCGGGCCACCCAGCCGACGAAGGCAAGGGCGGGCCGGGCCGCGGCGACCGCCACGGCGGCGTCGAGGCCCCGGACGAAGCGGCGGGCGGCGGCTATGTCGGGGTTGGCGGCCGGGCCGGTGCCCGCCACCACGGGGGCGAGCAGGGCGCGCAGCTCGGCGACGCGCATCCACCACAGAAAGGGCGAGCCGATCACCAGCACCGGCGCGGTGCCCGCCGTCCGGATGGACGCGGGACCGTGCGCCGGGTGCGTACGGTCCTCGAGCCAGCTGTCGCAGTCGGGGGTGAGGGCTATCGCGGAGGGGGCCGGGACATCCAGCCGGTCGGCGAGGTCGCGGACCAGGCGGTAGAGGTCGGGGGCCGTCCCCTCCGGGATCGGGACGGTGGGGCTGAGGGCCGGTCTGGCCCTGGCGACCACGGCGGCGACGAGGGCCGCGAGCAGCAGGGCGAGCACGGCGGCGGCGGTCACGGCGGGCCGGACGGCGGCTCCGACGCTGCCGTCGGGGATGCGGCCCATGAGGGTGCCCGCGAGCAGCACCACGGCGACCGCCGCCGGGAGCAGGGCGACGGCCAGCGCGGTGCTGCGGATGCGCAGCACCGCGAGGGCTCGGGTGCGGGCGGCTTGCGCGCCGGCTTCCGTACTACCTGCCATGAGACCGATCACCCCCGGTTGCCTGTCGTCGTTGCCATCAACCCCACTGTGGCACCGGCCTCTGACATCGCAATGCCGGTGGGCCAAGTGCCGGATGCCCGGCAGTCGGCTTGCGTCGCACAGTAGTTGGGGGTGGGGTGTGCGTCAGCCGGTTGGCCGTGCGGTCACTCGATGGAATGTCTTTGGGCAAAGCTCTTGCGCTTGCGGGTCGGGTTGTTCCATGGGCGGCGCGGGGGCGTGCCCCACCGCCCCCTACCGCCGACCAGGTCGTTACGCCGAGGCCGCCTGTGCCGCGATGTCCGTGCGGTGGTGGGAGCCCGCCAGCCGGATGCGGGCCACCGCCTCGTACGCCCGCGTCCGCGCGTCCGCCAGGTCCGCGCCGGTGGCCGTCACCGACAGCACCCGGCCGCCCGCGCTGACCACCTCGCCGGAGGAGTCGCGCGCGGTGCCCGCGTGGAGTACATACGCCCCCGCCAGCCCGGCCGCCTCGGGCAGGCCCTCGATCACATCGCCGGTGCGCGGGGTGCCGGGGTAGTTGTGCGAGGCGATGACCACGGTGACGGCCGCGCCGTCGCTCCAGCGCAGCGGCGGTACGGACGCGAGCGTGCCGGTCGCGGCGGCGTGCAGCAGCCCGGCGAGCGGGGTCTTCAGGCGGGCCAGCACCACCTGGGTCTCGGGGTCGCCGAAGCGCGCGTTGAACTCGATGACGCGCACCCCGCGCGAGGTGATCGCGAGCCCGGCGTAGAGCAGGCCGGAGAAGGGCGTGCCCCGGCGGCGCAGCTCGTCCACGGTGGGCTGCAGGACGGTCTGCAGCACCTCGTCCACCAGCTTGGGGTCGGCCCAGGGCAGCGGGGAGTAGGCGCCCATGCCACCGGTGTTGGGGCCCTGGTCCGCGTCCAGGGCGCGCTTGAAGTCCTGGGCGGGCTGCAGCGGGACGACCGTCTCGCCGTCGGTGATCGCGAAGAGGGAGACCTCGGGCCCGTCCAGGAACTCCTCGATGACGACCCGGTCACAAGCGAGGGCGTGCGCCCGGGCGGCGGCCAGGTCGCCGGTCACCACGACGCCCTTGCCCGCCGCCAGGCCGTCGTCCTTGACGACGTACGGGGCCCCGAAGGCGGCGAGGGCCGCGTCGGCCTCCTCGGGTGTGGTGCACACATAGCTGCGCGCGGTGGGGACGTTCGCGGAGGCCATCACCGACTTGGCGAAGGCCTTGGAGCCCTCGAGCTCGGCGGCCAGCGCCGAGGGGCCGAAGGCCGGGATGCCGCGTTCTCGCACGGCGTCGGCGACCCCCGCGACGAGCGGGGCCTCCGGGCCGACGACGACCAGGTCCGCGCCCAGGGACGCGGCCAGTTCCGCGACGGCCGCGCCGTCCAGGGCGTCCACCGGGTGCACCTCGGCGACCTCTGCGATCCCGGCGTTGCCGGGGGCGCAGTGCAGCGCGGTGACGTCGGGATCGAGGGACAGAGAGCGGCACAGGGCATGTTCGCGGGCGCCGCCGCCGATGACGAGGACCTTCACGGGGTCACCCTAAACGGCCCCGTGGGGGTGGAACGCCGGCGCCGGGGTCACGGCGGTGCAGCACAGGCACTCTTTCGAGTGACCGACTTGGGCGCTTATACCCGATTCCCTTGCACTAACGAGGGTCAAAGCCGGGATCTGGTACACAAGGCCAACCGTTCGGCGGTAGGAAAGAGGCCGGTGACACGGGTACGCAGCGGCGATAGAGGGAGTGCAGGGGTGAGCCAGCCTGAGATGCAACCCGAGGGGCTCCCCAAGGAGCAGGGCGGGAGGCACCGGGGCGACCTGCGCGGCCGGACCTTCCCGCTCGGTGACTGGGGGGAGCCCGCTCAGCGTCTCGATGAACTGTACCGATGGGTGGAGAGCGGCGCCCTGTATCTCGCGGACTGGTATCTCGCGGACCGGGCCTGGAAGCGGCGCTGGGCGCGGGCGCTGCGGTTGAGCGCGGCGGGCTTCGCCGTGGTGGGCGCGGCGCTGCCGCTCCTCGAGCTGACCAGGGCCGTGCACACCGGCTCCTGGGCGTTCCTGGCCCTGCTCGGCGCGGTGGCCTGCGTCGCCTGCGACCGCTACTTCGGGCTGACGACGGGCTGGATGCGGGCCGTGGCCACCTCGCAGGCGGTGCAACGGCGGCTGGAGGCGCTGCAGTTCGACTGGGCGTCGGAGTCCGTGCGGGAGGTGCTCGGGCCGACGGAGGGCACGGCCAGTGAGGCGGCGGAGCGGTGTCTGACCGTGCTGCGGCGCTTCTCCGAGGATGTGTCGGAGCTGGTACGGGCCGAAACGGCGGACTGGATGGTGGAGTTCCGGGCCGGGCCCGCGCCCTTGCTGACGCAGTCCCTGGTGGCCTGGGGGCCGCGTGCGGAGGGTGGCGGTCCGGTTGGGCGGTTCCCGCTGCCGCCGGGCTCCCGGCCCAATATGCCGCGGCAGCGGCCACCGGAGTCGCCCCGGTAGGGAGGGTGCGTACGGGCCGGGCCGGCAGCCCGTACGCACCCGGTCACCCGTAGCGCACCCGGTCAGCTGAAGACGATCATCGACCCCTGGCCCAGGCTCCGGGTCGCCGCCGCGTGCAGGCCCAGCCAGACGTGTCGTTCGCGGGCGAAGGGGCCGTCGTCCCGTGGGGCGGGCACGGCGCGTTCCTCCAGGGTGGTGGGCCGTCCCGGGGCGGCGGGCGGGGTCGGCGGGTTGACCGGATCGATGCCCAGGACCGGTGCCACGGAGAGGAGTTCACGCAGCAGGCCATGGCTGGAGCCCAAGGGGCCGCCGCCCTCGAGCAGTTGGTCATTGGACAGCGGGTGCTCGAAATCCACCGGCACATAGGCGCCGGCGTGGTCGTAGTGCCAGACCAGATGCGACTGCTGGGCGGTGGACTCGAACATCTCCAGCAACTGCTCGTAGTCACCTCCGAGTTCATCCACAGGAGTGACGGACAGTCCGCAAAGATTCAGCAGATGGGCCCGGCGCAGGAAGTGCAGCGCGTCATAGTCGAAGCCCGCCACCGGGGCGACGTCCCCGGACAGGCCCGGCATATAGCCGAATACGGGCACGGGTGGCAGTCCGGCGTCGCCGAGCGCCTTGTCGTACGCGGCGATCTCCTCGGCGAAGGGGTTGTCGGGGCTGTGGCACAGCACATCGACAAGGGGCACCAGCCAGAGGTCACAGGCCACGTGAACTCACTCTCGTTCGAGGCGATGGTTTCGAGGCGATGGTCGAGCCAGCGTAGTGCGACCGGGCGGGTTGTCATACCGGGTGGGAGGAGATGGCTCAGGGCTTGTCCGGGTGTACGTCCCACACCCACATGCCGCCGATCCACTCCGGTTCCTGCCGCGTCAGCCGGGTCACGGCCTCGTACAGCGGCTTCTCCTGCTGCTGCGGTCCGAGGACCAGGGCGTCCGCCCGCCAGAAGCCGAGGTCGTCGTGGAACTCCCGGCGCTGCCGGTCGCCGATGGCCGGAACCTTTCCGCTGTGCAGCACTCCCTCCAGCAGGCTGGAGGTGGGGCGGGGCTCGGGCCCATAGATGCCGATCCGGTCGGGGCCCCAGGGGCCGTTGAAGTAGCCGCCGGGGAGGGCGAAGCCGAGGTCGGCGTCCAGCTGCCAGCCGAGCGCGAGGTTGTCGGAGGGGCTGGGCACCGGCACCGGCACCAGGGTGCGCCCGTCCCGTATGTGCTCGCGCCAGGTGCCGTCCGCGATGAAGGCGGGCGTGGGGTCGCGGTCGACGGTCCGGTAGGGGGTCGGGACCAGGGGCAGCAGGGCCGCGGCCAGCGCCGCCCAGCCGAGCAGCCGGTGCGAGCGTTCGCGCTCGCTGCGCAGCCGGGGGGTGGCCAGCCGGTCGCAGGCGAGCGCGAGGAGGATGCCGATGGCCGGTACGCAGACCATGGCCATCCGGGATTCGATGACCGACTCGTAGACCGGCAGCTCGCCGACCAGCCGCCAGGGGCCGGGCAGGGTGCGTTCGGTGCCCGGCAGCGGGATGTTCCGGCCGAAGGAGAGCACGGCGGCGGCCAGCGCGGTGAAGCCCAGGGCGCGCACCAGCGGCCGCCGCCACATCCGGACGACCAGGACGACGGTCAGGACGACCAGCGGCCAGCCGAAGAAGGCGTTCTCCTCGGTCCGGTTCAGGGACAGCGCGGCGGCCCGGCGCTCGTCGCCGGCCAGCGACCGGGTCGCGTACTCCAGCAGCGCCATCGGGTTGTTGCCGACCTCGCCGTGCAGCACGCTGCGGTAGCTCTGCGGCCCGTAGAACTGCCAGTAGAGCGGGACGGCCACCAGCGGCACGGCGACCAGGGCCGCGATGCCCAGGCCGCGCAGCAGCCGGCCGGCCACGGCCCGGGCGGCGTCCGGGTCGGCGACCGCGTGGCCGAAGGCGTAGAGCAGCAGGCCGGTCGCGGCCAGCAGCAGCGCCTCCTCGCCGAGGAAGATCTGGTAGGTCAGGAGGAGGCCGAGGAGCACCGCATCGCGGGTCGGCCGGCTCCCCTCGCACAGCCGCAGGATCCGGTCGATGATCAGCGGGATCGCGAACAGGACCAGGAAGTTGGGGTGGGCGTTGCCGTGCGAGATCATCGGCGGCGCGAAGGCGCAGAAGGCGCCGCCGAGCACGGCCGAGCGCCGGGTGCGGACGAAGCGCCGGGCGAGCAGCCGGTACCAGGCCCAGGCGGTGGCGGCCAGGCCACCGGTCAGGACGACCGCCCAGGTGACCTGCGCCCCCAGCGCGGCGGTGAGGGGGGCGAGCGGGACGGACAGCCCGAGCATGGCGGTGTTGGCCATCAGGTTCACCCCGAGCGGGGCGTTCTGCAGGCCGGTGAACAGGGGGTTGTGCAGGCCGAAGACGTTGTCGGCGGTGACGGCGAAGAACCACTCCCACTGCCGCTGGTCGGAGCCGGAGTCGACCAGGTAGGAGTCGCCGAGGCCGCTCCACAGCCCGGAGTAGAGGACGACGGCGCACAGCAGATAGAGCGCGGCGACGGCCAGGGTGGCCGACCGGACCGGGCGCCGGCGCAGGCGGATCAGGTCGCCGAGGACGGCGGGATAGGCCAGCGGCCGGACCTTGGAGCCGGGCTGGTGGGCCCAGCGCACCGGGACCTCGGCGACCTCCCAGCCCTCCTGGCGGAAGAAGCGCAGCACCTCGACGTCAAAGCCCCAGCCGTTCAGGCGGGCGCTCTCGAAGGCCTTGCGGGCCTTGTCGCCGTCGAAGAGCTTGAAGCCGCACTGGGTGTCCCGTATGCCGGGCACGGCGGCGGCCCGTATCAGCCGGGCGCCGACCCGGCCCAGGGCCTGGCGCAGCGCGTGCTGGCGCACCGCGATCACGGAGCCGGGCAGGGCCCGGGAGCCGATGGCGGCCGCGGCGCCCTCGTCCAGGCGGCGCCGGAGGGCGTCCAGCTCCTCGATGGGGGTGGCCAGGTCGGCGTCGGTGACCAGGACGCGGCGGCCGGCGGAGGCCAGGACCCCGGTGCGCACCGCGTGGCCCTTGCCTCGGTTGACGGGGGTGCGCAGCAGGCGGATGCGGGGGTCTTCGGCCGCGGCCGCCGCGGCGATGGCCGCGGTGCCGTCGGTCGAGCCGTCGTCCACGACGATCAGCTCCCAGGCGGTCTGCAGACCGGCGAGGTGGGCGCGGATCGCCTCCAGGGTGGGGGCGAGTCTGCTTTCCTCGTCGAAGGCCGGGACGATCACGGTCAGGTCGACCAGGCCTGGCTGGTCCGCCGGGAGAATGATGCGTGTCACGCGTGGTTGACGTGTGGCCGCCCTGGAATGGTTGCCCGCCCCTCACGTTTATTCAAAATTGTGTGCTATTTCTCTTTATGCGGGAGCTTCGGGATCTTTGGTCAGTCTTTCGATCAGTGACAGCGAATGATCGTTGTAGCCCGTAATGATCCGCTCTGCTTCGGCCACGTTCTGTGCCCCCACCGCTTCGACCAGGTCGCTGTGACCGTGCCAGAGGATTCCGCGCAGGGTGGCCGGCCGGCGCAGCAGGGGCACGACGAAGACCCAGCTCTGCACCCGCACCCGGTCCAGGAAGTCGGATATATAGGGATTGCCGCAGAGCCCGCACAGCTCGCGCCAGAAGCGCAGGTCATAGCCGATCAGAATGTCCAGGTCCCCGGCGAGCGCCGCCCGGGACGCCTCCTCCGCCCGGCGTCGCACGGACGCCAGGGCGGCGGGCGGGGCGTTGCGCAGCGCATCCTCGACGGAGCGGCGGAAGATGCCCTCGACGATCAGGGTGCGGGCCTCCACCAGCGCCAGGAAGTCCTGGTACGAGAACTCGCGCACCCGGTAGCCCCGGTGCAGCTCGACGTCGAGCAGCCCCTGGGAGCACAGGTCGAGCAGCGCCTCGCGGACCGGGGTGGCCGAGACCCCGTAGCTCTCGGCGATCTCCTTGACGGTGAACTGCCGCCCCGCCGGAAGCCGCCCCGCGATCACCTCCTCGCGCAGGGCGTCGGCTATCTGTGAGCGCAGCGTCGTGCGTCTGACGGCCTCACTGCCGGCCATGGTGTCCGTCTCCCCTCCCTGACCGCCCGCCCACATGCGAACGGCCCTCGCAACAAGATAGGCGAGGGCCGTTCGGGAACGGAAAGGGAATGCCGGGCTCAGCCGGTGGTGTGCCGGTCGGCCACCGTGAGCGCCTGGTCCAGCGCGGCCAGGCCGGTCCTGGCCTCGGCCTCGGTGATGGTGCACGGCGGGACCACATGGGTGCGGTTCATGTTCACAAACGGCCACAGGCCCGCCCGCTTGCAGGCCGCGGCGAAGGCGGCCATCGGCGCGTTGGCCTCGCCGGTGGCGTTGTAGGGCACCAGGGGCTCCCGGGTGGTGCGGTCCCTGACCAGCTCCACGGCCCAGAAGACGCCCATGCCGCGCACCTCGCCGACCGAGGGGTGACGGGCGGCGAGCTCCCGCAGCCCGGGGCCGAGCACCTCTTCGCCGATGCGCGCCGCGTTCGCCACGATGCCTTCCTCGGCCATCGCGTTGATGGTGGCCACGGCGGAGGCGCAGGCGAGCGGGTGCCCCGAGTAGGTCAGCCCGCCCGGGTAGGGGCGCCGGTCGAAGGTCGCGGCGATCTCGGCGGAGATCGCCACCCCGCCGAGCGGCACATAGCCGGAGTTGACGCCCTTGGCGAAGGTCAGCAGATCGGGCCTGACCCGCCAGTGGTCGGCGGCGAACCACTCGCCGGTCCGGCCGAAGCCCGCCATCACCTCGTCGAGGACGAAGACGATGCCGTGCCGGTCGCAGATCTCCCGCACGCCCGCCAGGTACCCGGCGGGCGGCACCAGGATCCCGGCGGTGCCGACCACCGTCTCCAGGATGATCGCGGCGACGGTCTGCGGGCCCTCGAAGGCGACGACCTCCTCGAGGTGTGCCAGCGCCCGTTGGCACTCCTGCTCCTCGGTGGTCGCATGGAAGTGCGAGCGGTAGAGGTACGGGCCCCAGAAGTGCACCACCCCCGCCGAGGCGCTGTCGGACGCCCAGCGGCGCGGGTCACCGGTCAGGTTGATCGCGGTGGCGGTCGCCCCGTGGTACGAGCGGTAGGCGCTCAGCACCTTGGGCCGCCCGGTGTGCAGCCGGGCCATCCGGACGGCGTTCTCCACCGCCTCCGCCCCGCCGTTGGTGAAGAAGATCTTGTCCAGGTCGCCGGGCGTCCGCTCGGCGACCAGCCGCGCCGCCTCCGACCGTACGTCCACCGCGAAACCCGGCGCGATGGTGCACAGCTTCGCCGCCTGCTCCCGCACGGCCGCCACCACTTTGGGGTGCTGGTGACCGATGTTGGTGTTGACCAGCTGGGAGGAGAAGTCGAGGTATCGGTTGCCGTCGTAGTCCCAGAAGTACGAGCCCTCGGCGCCCTCGACGGCAAGCGGGTCGATGAGGCCCTGCGCGGACCAGGAGTGGAAGACATGCGCGCGGTCGGCGGCCTTGACGGCGGCGGCGGTGGAGGGGAGCGGGCTCACGGTCGCGACCTCGGGGGGCTCGGGGCTGGCGTCCCGCCCAGCGTAGGGATCACCGCCGCGGCCGGATACCGGCACAGTGTCCCCGCGCCCGGTCCCGGCGCCGACACAGTGCCGGGGCACGCCACAGCACACACCCGGCGAGAAATACCGATTCGCCACCATTCCACGTGCTACGGTCATCCGCGGTTCAACACTTATGGACCCACCGAAGACATCTGCGCCTGACGGTCCGGGACCTCGGGCGCTCTTCTCTTTCCACTCTTTCCGGACTCCCCCCCACTCCCCCCATTCGGAATTCCGCACCGCGCGGAAATTCCGGCATACGCCCCATTAGAGGAGAACACCTTGGCCACCGGCACCGTGAAGTGGTTCAACTCGGAGAAAGGCTTCGGCTTCATCCAGCAGGACGGCGGCGGCGCCGACGTCTTCGCCCACTACTCCAACATCGCGACCCAGGGCTTCCGGGAACTCACCGAAGGCCAGAAGGTCACCTTCGACATCACCCAGGGCCACAAGGGGCCGCAGGCGGAGAACATCGTCCCCGCCCCCGCCTGACCGTCCCGCCCGACCGAAGGCCGGGGCCTCGCAGTTCGACCATGCGGCCCCGGCCCTTTTGCCGTCCGGCTATTCTCCGCTCAGATACCTGGGGGGAAGGAGCACGGACGCTGATGGAAGCTCTGTCGCCGGAGGATCCACGCACACTCGGCGCCTACCGGCTGCTCGGACGGCTCGGCCAGGGCGGCATGGGCCGGGTCTACCTGGCCCGCTCGGACCGCGGCCGCACGGTCGCGGTCAAGCTTGTACAGCCGGAACTGGCCGGACAGGAGGAATTCCGCCGCCGCTTCCGCCACGAGGTACGCGCCGCCGGCCAGGTCGGCGGCGAGTGGACCGCCCCCGTGCTGGACGCGGACACCGAGGCGGACATCCCCTGGGTCGCCACCGGCTACATAGCCGGGCCCTCCCTGCGCCAG
The DNA here is from genome assembly GCF_054957865.1 of Streptomyces xingningensis. Lineage (NCBI taxonomy): Bacteria > Bacillati > Actinomycetota > Actinomycetes > Kitasatosporales > Streptomycetaceae > Streptomyces > Streptomyces xingningensis. The sequence goes on along the minus strand of NZ_JBDJPF010000038.1, from coordinate 53,587 downwards.
GTCGTGGACCAGGACTTCGGGCCGCTGCCCGAGCGCAGCGTGCGCATCCTCGCCGCCGGGCTCGCCCGCGCGCTCCAGGCCATCCACGCCGCCGGGATCGTGCACCGCGACCTCAAGCCCTCCAACGTCCTGGTCACCCTCGACGGGCCGCGCGTCATCGACTTCGGCATCGCCCGCGCCTTGGAGACTCTGACCGACGGCGGCGGCCTCACCCGCACCGGCGCGGCCGTCGGCTCGCCCGGCTTCATGTCCCCCGAGCAGGTGCGCGGCGGGCAGGTCACCCCGGCCAGCGACGTCTTCTGCCTCGGCTCGGTACTGGCCTACGCGGCCACCGGCCGGATGCCCTTCGGCACCGCCGACAGCGGCATCCACGCCCTGATGTTCCGCATCGCCGAGGAGGAGCCGAACCTCACCGGGGTGCCCGAACCGCTGCTCCCCCTGATCACCTCCTTCCTCGCCAAGGACCCGGCCGCGCGGCCGACCCCCGCGCAGGTGCTGGAGCGCACCGGCGTCGAGGACGCCCTGGCCGACCTGCGGACCGCCGAGCCCTGGCTGCCCGGCGGCCTGGTCGCCCAGCTGGGCCGGCACGCCGTACAGCTGCTGGACGCGGAGGAGCCGACCGGCCCCGCCGAGCCGCCCACCCGGGTGGAGCCGCGCCCCGTGCCGCCGGCCATCCCGCCCGCCGAGCCGCCGACGATCACCGCGAGCAGCCCGCTCCCGCCGCCGATGGCTCCCCCGCCCGGCTACGGCTATCCGCCGCAGCTGTCCCAGAACCCCTACGCCACCCACCCGCACACCGCGCCGTACCAGCCGATGCTGCCGCCTCCCCCGCCGCCCCGGTCCAGGACACCCTGGATCGTGGTGGCCATCGCGGTCGTCGGCCTGCTCGCCGGCGCCGGCACCGTCTACCTGGTCAAGCACCGGGGGACACAGGACGACAAGGCCGGCCCGTCCCCCTCCCCCGCCGGCTCCTCCCCCACCGCACCGCCGACCACCCCCAACCCCACCACCCCGGCGCCCACCAGCGAAGCACCGACGACGCCGAGCGGCATCCAGGCGTACCTCGGCACCTGGACGTCCAGCTTCACCACCAACTACCGCACCCTCACCGTCAGTCAGGGCACCGCCGACATCCAGGGCAGCGGCACCCTCGACGACGGCACCAACTACACCTGCCGCTGGTCCGCGCCCGTCACCGGCGGCGGCACCGCGGGCTCCGCCCTCCGCCTCGGCCCCTCCACCGTCACCCAGGCCAGCCCCACCACGGCCTGCCAGCCCGGCTCCGCCTCCGACCTGGTCCTGCTCCCGGACGGACGGATGCGGCGCGACTTCACCGACTCGGGCACGAAGGACGCCTCGCTGGTGTATCGCAAGACGGGCTGAGGACGGAGAGCGCCCCGGTGGCCGTCAGAACCACCGGGGCGCACCCGAGGATGCCTCGTTCGCCAACGGGGTGCGGTTGAGGGCCACTTCGGCAGCACCGAACCGGGAGTCAGCCCGACGAGCGGCAATCTTTTGCGCGTCTTCGCGGGAGACCTCGGCGAAGTACAGCTCAAGAGCCTCGGCAATCATCGCTTTCGCCTCGGCGAGGTCTTGGCCCCAGCTCGTCGTGCCGGTGACCGGTTCCAGAGCGTTGTAGCCGCCTTCGTCGGGCGTGCAGAGGATGCGGAGAGTTACGCGTTGATCAGCCATGCAGGCTCTCCCGGTGCGGAATGTCGATGGCCGTCGTCGGAGCCTACGGGCGGCGCCCGGGGCACGCCCGGGTGAGATGCCGCCGAACCGGCCCGCCGCCGGGGCGCTCCCGCCAGGATGGGGCGGGTGACGACCGCCACAGACCTCTGGCACCACTATGGCCGCACCCGCGCCGCCACCGACCGGACCGTCCCCGAGACCTTCCGTTGGACCTGGAGCCAGGACGGCGGGCCCGGCTCGGAAGCCCTCGGCGACCTGACCGGATTGTGCGTCGGTGACCTCGGCGCCGGGACGGCCCGGCACGCCGCCTACCTGGCGACCCGTCACCAGCCGACCCGAGTCGTCGCGGTCGACGCCTCGCCCGCGCAGTACGCCATGGCCACCGACCTCTTCGGTCACCTCGCGCCGCGCCTGCGCATCGTGCAGTCCGACGTGGTGGACCACCTGCACGCCAAGGCCGACACGTACGACGTGCTGTACAGCATCTTCGGCGCCCTGGACTTCACCGCGCCGCAGGAGCTGCTGCCGACGGTGTCCGCCGCGCTGCGGCCCGGTGGACGGCTGGTGTTCTCCACCCTCGCCCACTATCTGAGCGGCGCGCCCGCCCAGCCCGATGTGGCGCACGCCGACATCCCGGCGAAGACACCCGACGGTGAGGCAACCACGATGCGTCGCTGGGTGCTCCAGGAGCACGTATGGTCCAAGCTCCTCGATGAGGCCGGGTTCACTGACGTCGGCATCGACGTACTGCCGGCCGCCATCGGCGGGCCGCGCACCGCCAGCACTCTGCTGGTGACGGCCTTCCGCCCATGCGAGGTCTCCCGTGCGAAATGACGGTGTCCGCCTCGGCACCTGACGGTCCGGCTTTACTCCAACTACCGCACTCTCAGCGTCAGTCAGGGCTCCGCCGACATCCAGGGCAGCGGCACCCTCGACGACGGCACCACCTACACCTGCCGCTGGTCCGCGCCCGTCACCGGCGGCGGCACCGCGGGCTCCGCCCTCCGCCTCGGCCCGTGACGCCAGCTGACCACGGCACCCGGGTCATCAGGTCACAGGAACAGGGCGGCGCGCCCCGGCAGTTGTACATGGGGGCGCGTCGCAAGGGCCGAGCACACCATGAGATCCGGTCAACGGTACGAATATCACGCCGATTTGCTCGGTAACACCCGTTACACGGGGAACAAATTTACCCCCAAGCTCCGCGATCTCGCGGACTGAGCTTGGCAATTCCCTTTGTTATTCCCGGTGTTGCACTGCATACGTGTAGGGTTCCGAGCACGGCGAAACACCCAACACGCCCATTTCCGGGGCGCCCCGTCCTGTATCAGGCCCGTCCTCAGCGGAGGGCCTGACCGGGACGCGGCAACCGGGCCTGGGGCCCAGGGCCGCGTCCTGCCAGGGCCCTCCGTCCGGAGGGCCTGACACAGGTAGGGCACTGCCCCACCCTGGAGAAAGGTGTTCGTTGGGCAATCGTCGTAAACCGAAGGACCGTGCCCTCCTCAGGGCCTGCCTCCGCTGGCTCGCTCGTCTGGTCATCGCCTTGGCGGCGGCGATCGTCGGAGCGGTTGTCCGGTGGTGGTTGGAGGTGAGGCGCTAGCTGTAGCCCCCCGCCAAACAACCTGGCGGGGGACGTTGCTACGGCAATGTCCTTCAAACGAAGCTCATCGTCGTGGTCCCGGCGATGGGCTTCACTGTTCCCGCCCCTCCCATCTCATTTCGGCCCACACCTGGCTGGTGTGTTCCGCCGCTGCCCATCGGGATCCGGGTGGTTGAGGAACGTGGTGGCAGCGTATCGCCCCGGTCTCACATCAACAACGCGATCCCGGCGGCTTCGCTCGGTTATTCACCTTCGGGGTCTTCGCGGGCCGACCGCAGCGAGACAGCTCACGGCCAGTGCACGCCCCGGCTGCCGCGTACGTCCTTGCGGCACTCCGGCGTCCGGTCGGGCGGTGTAGTCACGGGCATACCGTCGAGCGCCCGGCAGAGCTGGGCGTGCAAGTGTTCCGCCTCGGCGGGCGAGAGTCGCAGGGCGAGGTCGGCGTCGAACCTGCCGTCGCGTTCCAGCCAGAGGGGGATGGCGAGGCTGCCATCGGGCTCACGCGTCACCGGCTTGCCGGGGACGCAGCTGATACGCAGCCCATACGGGGCGCTGCCGCTGGGCGAGTTGGGCGTGCAGGCTTCCATCAGGGCGCCACCGCCCAGGTGGTGGCGGTGCGACCCTGCTGTCGCGTGAGGGGATAGGGCCGCACGAGGGGGGTGGGGTAGGCGGGGAACGGGGAGTTGGCGAGCGGCTTCGAGCCCTCGGGGAGGAGGTTCGGCAGAGTGTTGGCGCGGAGGAGGCAGCGGCCGGAGGTCGTGCGGGGAACGCCGGGGTGGGGTGTGTCTGCCAACTGCCGTGGTGGAAGAGGTTTGCGGCGTTGGAAGACGGCCGGGACGAGGAGGGCGCGGAGGCGGGTGAGTGTTCCTCGAAGGAGGGAGCCGATACGGTGGGCCATGCTGACGCTCCTAACAAGCGTTGGCCGGCCCCGGGGTGCTGCGAACACCGCCGGGGCGTCCGGTTTCCGTCCCCCAACCCACCCGGAATGAGCCAGGAGTTGGGGGACCCATACGCACCGTAGACCCACATGCGGCTTGACACAACATGTTGCCTCAAGCCGCTCACAAGTGGCATATGCCGAAGGGAACTCAGGCACGAAAAACGCTCCCCCACCAACCGCAAGGCGGGGTCCGATCGCGAGCATTGGCGACTACATCATCGCCGGGCCTTGCCCGCCCTTCAGATGTCTCAGCAACGCGGAGACCCGATCCGGGGTCGCCTTCAGGACGATGCCGGGGGCATCGCTCTCACGGACGAGGATGCCCTCCTCGCACGAAGCCAGTTCCAGACAATTGCCGGTATCTGTCGAAAACGATGACTTGCGCCACCATATTTCCACTGTTCTCACGCCTTCATAGCTGCTGTGCCACATCGCGGATGAAGTCCAGCGATTTGCCCGGGCTGAGCGAACGCTGCTCCATGCGGTCCAGCACCACGCGATAGTTCACCAGATGGGTTTCCGCATGAAGAAAGGTAACTCCTGTGGGAACGTCGATCTGCACCACATCGAGCTGGGGAACCGGCCCATACGCATAGTGGGTTGAGCTTCCGGCATTGGCAAACCCGCCTGCTTCGAACGGCACGACGTGGATCCTCACGTTCTCGCGCTCCGACTGCTTCAACAGGTGGTTCAACTGGCGCCTGATCACGCCCCGGTTGCCGAACCTGATACGGAGCGCGGCCTCGTGGATGAGAAACGTGCAGTCCGGAGCCTGCGGCCGGTCCAGGACTTTGCTGCGCCGGACCCGGAAAGCAAGCTTCCGCTCGAGATCTTCGAGAGTCAGTGCCGGCACAGCCTCCTCAAAGATGGCGCGTGCGTAGTCCTGGTGCTGAAGAAGCCCCGGCATATGCATGATCTGCACCGATCGAAGCCCGACGGCACGGTGTTCCATCTCGGCGAGATCCAGGACTCCCGCGGGCATAACGTCCCGGTACTCGTCCCACCAGTACGCACCCCGCTCTCTGGCCATCTCGGCGAGAGCGTCTATGTATGCGGCATCGGGGCACGAATAGTTGGCCGCCCAGACACGAACCCGGTCGCCGCTGACACCAGAACGCGCGGACTCCGTGTTGCTGACCGTGGTCCGGTCCGTGCGGTGCAGCACGGCGGCCTCGTTGATCGACAGACCCACCCGCTCGCGCATCTTGCGCAGCTCCGCACCCAACCGGCGTTGCCGTTCGGTCGGAGGCTTCCTCGACGCCATGCGCCTCCCCCCTTCACGGCACACAGCGTAGCCACGCCGCATGCGCCGGGGCAGCTCAGTAGCCGCTCAGCAGCAGGCCCTGCTCCACGAAGTCGAATACGTCGGTGTACGGGTCCCAGCCGTTGGGATTCGACCCGCTGCGCCCATTGTTGATCTTCTGCGCATACCTCTTGGCCGTGTTGTACCGATCGTCTTCCTCGGTGCTCAGAATCTGGCCCGACTTGACCTGTTTCGACTGATCCGCGGAAATCCTCCGGACATTCCGCCCATACGTCTGGGCAAAGCCGGGCTGCTGGCGCAGCTTGCCGTTGGCATCGCCGCAGACGCCGCCGAAGGTGCTGGTGTAGTTCTCGTAGTGCAGCAGGCGCCAGAGCTCGAAACAGGGATGCGAGTAGGCGATCCGCACTCCGTTCCGCCCGGCCAGGTCCCGGGCCTCGGGAATGCCGGGGTGGTCGTCACGGTCGTAGAGCACCCATACCTCGGGCCAGTTCCAGTCGTTCTTCGCCAGGCCCTCGTTCTCTGCCTGGCGCTCGACGTCCCGAAGCAGCGTGACGGCCTCCCGGACCATGCGCAGGGGCTTCCGGAGCTTGCTGGGCGCGGTGTCGTTCTCGAAGTGATGATCGACCGTCTTCGCCGGGTCGAGCCACTTGCCGCGTTTGATGATGAGGTCGATGTACTGAATCTCGGTGACCTCGCCCTCGGCGAAGATATGCACCTGCTTGGCGTTCTTGCCCCGGCCCCGCTTGGTGCTCTTCGGCCGCTCCGCGCGGTCCCTCCCCTGGTCACCCCTCGCCATCAGACTTCTTCCGTCTCCATCTCCGCGATCGCGTCCGTCTGCATCAGCCGCCGGGCGACCTGCCCCTCCGAGACCCTGGGGACCCCGCCGAAGGAACCCTTCACATACGAGGCCATCAGATCCTGTTCCTCCGTCGGCTCCCAGTCGGAGACCGGGAACAGCTCCGTGGTACCTCGTTCGTCCTTCTCCGTGAGCCACAGCTGCCCCGGCTCCAGCAGCCGCCGGCCGCTGGGCGTCCGGAACAGCGACGGATCATGCGCCGTGAACACCAGCTGCGCCCCCTTGGGGTTCACCCACGGCGTCTGGAAGAGCCGCACCACCTCGGCGGCGAAGCGGGAGTGGAGGCTGGCGTCCAGCTCGTCGACGAGGAGCACCGCCCCCTTGTCCAGGGCTAGGAGCAGCGGGCCGATCAGCGCGAACCAGGAGCGGGTGCCGAAGGACTCCGCCTGCCAGTCCAACGGCACGGCCTCCGTACCGCCGCCGGAGTGCCGCAGCCGTACCACGGGCTGTCCACCCGGCTCCTCTTCCACCTCGGCCCCGGCGATCCCCAGGTCGGCAACGCGCAGCAGCTCCTCGACGCGGCGGCGGGTCGGCTCGTCCCGCAACAGGAGCTGCGCGGTGTACGCCTCGCGCTGCGGGCGCTCGGCCTCCGGGGTGACGTCCCAGAGGTTGTCCCTGAACCATTCGTAGATGGGGGTGAGTTGCGGGTGTCCGTCGTCGGCGGCGCGGGTCAGCAGCAGGGAGTTGGGGCGGGTGATGCGGGCCAGCAGGGCGCGGTCCCTGACCCGGTCGCCGGGGAATTCGTAGACCTTCTCGCGCGAGGCGTCCCGGTCGAACCAGACCTGGCGGCGGCCCTTGGGGTAGGAGAAGAGCCACTCCGACTCCACCCGCGTGGAGCCGAGTTCGAAGCCGTACGTCCAGCGGACGCCGTCCCCCAGGACGAAGTCCACCTCGTAGAAGGTGCTCTCGGCCGCCGCTTCGGGGTCGAGTGCAAACTCGTCGCGCGGGATGCCCTCGTACGAGGTCCACGCCGCGTACGACTGGAGAACCGCCTCGCGCATCCTCTTCAGGGCGGTGATGACATTGGACTTGCCGGACGCGTTGGCGCCGAAGATCCCGAGCACGGGATAGAGCGGGAGCTCCTTGCCGTCCGAGAGCCGCAGCCGACGGGCGCCCCTGCCCTCGTCGCCCTCGGGCGCGACGAACGACAGCTCCTGTTCCTCGCGCAGGGACCGTACGTTGGCCACCCGGAATCTCAGCAGCATCCCGTCTCCTTCACGGCACACAGGGTAGCCGGGGCCGACAGGCTCCGAAGCCCGCCGGCCCCGGCGGCACGAGCCCTACGAGAGGAACGAGTTGATCTCGATCGTCTCGTCCCGGCCCGGGCCGACGCCGATCGCGGAGATCGGGGCGCCCGACATCTCCTCCAGCGCCTTCACATATGCCTGGGCGTTCTTGGGCAGCTCGGCGAAGGTCTTGGCCTTGGAGATGTCCTCCGACCAGCCCGGCAGCATCTCGTAGACCGGCTTGGCGTGGTGGAAGTCGGTCTGGCTGTACGGGAGTTCCTCGACCCGCTTGCCGTCGATCTCATAGGCGACGCAGACCGGGATCTGCTCCCAGCCGGTGAGCACGTCGAGCTTGGTGAGGAAGAAGTCCGTCAGGCCGTTGACCCGGGTCGCATAGCGGGCGATGACCGCGTCGAACCAGCCGCAGCGGCGGTCCCGGCCGGTGGTGACGCCGCGCTCGCCGCCGATGGTGCGCAGCTTGTCGCCGTCCTCGTCGAACAGCTCGGTCGGGAACGGGCCGGCGCCCACGCGCGTGGTGTACGCCTTGAGGATGCCGATCACCCGGTTGATCTTCGTGGGGCCCACGCCGGTACCCGTGCAGGCGCCGCCCGCGGTCGGGTTGGAGGAGGTGACGAAGGGGTACGTGCCGTGGTCCACGTCGAGCAGGGTGCCCTGGCCGCCCTCGAAGAGGACGACCTTGCCCTCGTCGATGGCGTTGTTGAGGACCAGCGTGGTGTCGGCGACAAACGGCTTGATCTGCTCGGCGTAGCCCAGCAGCTCCTCGACGATCCTGTTCGCGTCGATGGCGCGGCGGTTGTAGAGCTTCGCCAGGATCTGGTTCTTGAAGTCGAGAGCCGCATCCACCTTCTGGATGAGGATCGACTCGTCGTAGAGGTCCTGGACCCGGATGCCCACGCGGTTGATCTTGTCCGCGTAGCTGGGGCCGATGCCCCGACCGGTGGTGCCGATCTTCCGCTTGCCGAGGAAGCGTTCGGTCACCTTGTCGACGGTCGTGTGATACGGCGTGATCAGGTGCGCGTTACCGCTGACCAGCAGCTTGGATGTGTCGACACCGCGCTCGTTCAGCCCGCTCAGCTCGGAGAGCAGGACCGCCGGGTCGACGACGACACCGTTGCCGATCACCGGGGTGCACCCCGGTGAAAGGATTCCGGAGGGGAGGAGGTGCAGCGCGTATTTCTGGTCACCCACGACGACCGTGTGGCCGGCGTTGTTGCCACCTTGGTAGCGCACCACATAATCCACGGAGCCACCGAGCAGATCGGTGGCCTTTCCCTTGCCCTCGTCACCCCACTGAGCACCGAGCAGCACAAGTGCGGGCACAGGCGTACACCCCTTCCGGGCGGGGCATGTCCAACGTGCGTAGGTGGTGTGACCCGGCTTGATTCGGGCATGTACCACCGCTAGAGCCGTCGAACCGGTGCCCCGGATAGACGAAGCCCCTGGCGCAACAGCGACAGGGGCTCTTGCACCGAGAGGTTACCTGAGGAAGGACGAACGTGTCGGCTGCAGACCCGACTGGACAGCAGCTGCTCGTCGTCATCGACCCCGTCGCGCGGCGCGTGGACGGCGAATCCGTGCGGATCGCCAAGGACGTGCTGTGCGGTGGAGCGGTGGCGAAAATCTGCCTCCCGGACGGTCCGCAGGAGACCGTGCGGGCGGTGGCCCGCCGCGGCAGAAGGCGGACCGTGGTGATCGGCGACGACCGGGCGTTACTGCGCGTGGTCGGGCTGTTGCACCGGCAGCGCGAGCTGTCCGGGGCACCCCTGGCCTGGGTTCCGGTGGGGCCGCTGCCCGCCGTGTCGGTGGCCCGGGTGCTGGGGGTGCCACTGGGGGCGGTGGCCGCCGCCCGGGCGGTGCTGGACGGCGTCGAGCGGCGGCTGGGGCTGCTGGCCGACGAGAGCGACGGAGTGGTGCTCGGCGGGCTGTGGGTGCCCGCCGGGGCCGCCCGGGTCGGTTCGTACACCCCCGGGACCCCGGCCGCCAACGGTGCCGAGGACGGCCATCAGGCGTGGTGGTCCCCGGCCGCCCGGACGGCGCGCACGGCGCTGGCCCTGCTGGCCAAGCCCGCTGGGCGCGGCCCCGGCTCGCGGCTGCGGGTGGTGGCGGACGGCGTGCTGCTGACGGATCTCGACCAGCCGGTGGGGCGGGTCGCGGTCTCGGCGGTCGAGGGCCTGGCCGAGGTGCTGGTCCATCCGCAGGGCGCGGAGGATCCGCTGCGCTGCCGGGCGCGCACGGTCACGGTCTCCGGGCCGGACTTCCGCTACCGCGCGGACAACCGGACCAGAGGTCCGGTGTCCGCCCGCACCTGGACCGCGGTCCCGGAGGCATGGCGGCTGACGCTGCCGGGCACGCCCTGAGGGCGTGTCTTATGGATCAGTGCGGGCCCTGCGGTGTCCGGCCGGAGCCGGGGTTGCCGACCCGGGTCACATCCAGCCGGTCCGGGTCCGGGAAGCGGGCGGCCACTGCCCGGAGGCAGCCGGGGCCGGTCACCCGCCGGGTGTGATCAGTCCCACCTCATAGGCGAAGACCGCGGCCTGGGTGCGGTCGCGCAGCCCCAGCTTCACCAGGATCCGGCTGACATGCGTCTTGACCGTGGACTCGGCAACCACCAGGTGCTCGGCGATCTCCGAGTTGGACAGCCCCTGGGCGACCAGCACCAGCACCTCCGTCTCCCGCCCGGTGAGCTCGCCCACCCGCTCCCGGGTGGGCGCCCGGGGCGTGCCGAGGCGGGAGAACTCCTGGATGAGCCGCCTGGTCACGGTCGGCGCGAGCAGTGCCTCGCCGGAGGCCACCACCCGTACGCCTTCGGCGAGTTGGCCGGCCGAGGCGTCCTTGAGCAGGAAGCCGCCGGCCCCGGCCCGCAGCGCCTGGTAGACGTACTCGTCCAGGTCGAAGGTGGTCAGCACCAGCACCTTGGCGTCCGGGTCGGCGGCGACGATCTCCCGGGTCGCCTCCAGGCCGTTGAGCTCGGGCATCCGGATGTCCATCAGCACCACATCGGGGCGCAGCGCCGCGACCTGTGCGACGGCCTGGCGGCCGTCCACGGCCTCGCCGATGACCTCGATGTCGGGCTGGGCGTTCAGCAGGACGGAGAAGCCCTCGCGGACCATCATCTGGTCGTCGACGATCAGTACCTTGACCGGGTTCACGCGGCGGCCTCCGCGGCCACGGCCACCGGCAGGAACGCGGCGACCTCATAGCCGCCGTCGTCGGTGGCCCGGGCCGTCAGTTCGCCGCCGAGCATGGCGACGCGCTCCCGCATGCCGAGCACCCCGTGCCCCGCGCCCGGCGAGGGCTTGGCCAGCCGGTCAGGCGGACCATTGACGATGCGCAGGCCGAGCCCGACGGGCACATGGCTGATCTCGACCCGGGCCGCGGCGCCGGGCGCATGCCGCAGCACATTGCTCAGCGCCTCCTGGACGATCCGGTAGGCGGACAGCTCGACGCCCTGCGGCAGCGGCCGTACGGACCCGGTGGTGATGTGTTCGACGGCCAGGCCCGCCTCGCGGACATTGGCGAGCAGCCCGTCCAGGGTGGCGAGCGTGGGCTGGGGCGCCTCCGGGTCGAAGGCATCGGGGTCCTCGGAGCGGATGACGCCCAGCACCCGGCGCAGCTCGGTCAGGGCGGCGACGGCGTTCTCCCGGATGGTGACAAAGGCGGCGGCCAGCTCGGGCGGGGTCTGCTCCACGCGGTACGGGGCGGCCTCGGCCTGGATGGCGACCACCGACATATGGTGCGCGACGACATCGTGCAGCTCGCGGGCGATGGTGGTGCGCTCCTCGAGCACGGTCCGCCGGGTGCGCTCGACCCGGGTGACCGCCTGCTGGGCGGCGACCTGCTGCCGGGACTCGCGCATGCCGCGCACGGCGAGGACGGCGAAGAGCAGCACGCCGGAGAGGGCGTACAGCTCGAAGAAACCGGTGAAGTAGCCGCCCAGCGGGTTGAACACGGTCAGGAAGATCCAGAGCGCGCCGGTCAGCAGCCACATCTCGGCGGCGATGCGCGGCCGGGTCCGCATGGCGACGAGCACCATCACCGCGACATGGCCGGCCATAGCGAACCGCGCCCCCGGCCCGACGGCGGCCGAGAGCAACATCGCCGCGACGGACAGCCACCAGGCGCCGACCGGGCGCAGCAGGGTGGTCAGCAGGGGAGCCCCGATGAGCATCGCGGTCAGCGGGCTGTGGCTGTAGGCGAGGGTCTGCAGCATCGCCGGCAGGGTGAGGCCCACGACCGCCGTGTGCGGGAGCCAGCGGGTGTACCGGCCCAGCCGCCCCGGCGCCAGGCGGACGAGCCGGTGTTCCTCGGCGAGCGGCGGCAGCGGCCGGAAGGCGAAGGCGTCGGCGAACAGATCCTTGTGGATGCCGTCGAGGGCGCTCTTCACCATGCGCAGCTCGCTGCGGATGGTGGTCGTCTCATGGGTCGTGGTCACGCGTTCAACGGTAAACAGAACGCATGGCCGGGGCGTCCCCGGCGAAGTGGATCCGCGGGGGTCCGCCGCAAGTACTACGCGCCTCCGATCTCTGCGCCGACCGACGAGATCGCCGACCGCAGGGCCGCGAACGCGGCCGTCCCCGGTGTGACGGCCGCATAGTGCCCCACTCCGTCCAGCACCCGCAGCGGAACCCCCGCGAACGCCGCGTACCGCCGGGACAGCTCCGCCGGCACTTCCGGATCCACCGCCCCGTGCAGCAGCACGACCGGCATCCCCAGCGACAGCATCCACATCGGATCCGCCGCGCGGCCGTTCTCGCCACCGAGCAGCTCCCGCACCGCGCCCCCGCCCAGGCCCAGCTCCGCGGCCCACTCGAGATCCGCGACCGGCGCCACGGCCACCACCGCGTCCACCCCGGGCACCTCGGCCGCTGCCGCCAGCAGCGCGAGGTGGCCACCGGCCGAGTGCCCGACGAGGACCTGCCGATGTGCGCCACGCCGGGCGACGGCGGCCGCCCGCCGGACATCGTGAAAGGTCATGGGCCAGCCGCCACCCCCGCCGACCCGCCGGTACTCGGCCAGGGCGACCTCATGCCCCTGCTCCGCCAACGCCCGGGCCAGCGGCGAGAGATGGTGCCGGTCGTATGCCTCCCGCCAGAACCCGCCGTGCAGCAGCGTCACCCCCAGCCCGGACGGCTCCCCCAATGCCGCATAAAAATCGACCACTTGGCTGGGGTGCGCCCCATATGCCATGGTCTCGTCCGGCGCCACCCGCGCCAGACCGAACAGCGCGCTCTCCTCGGCCGAGGTCACAGCACCTCCCCCAGCACCCGCACCGCCCGCTCCACCTCGGCGAAGCCCGTATAGAGCGGCGTCAGGCCGAACCGCAGCGCATCCGGCGGCCGGAAGTCGCCCACCACCCCACGCCGGACCAGCTCCGCCGCCGCCGCACCGGCCGCCTCGCAGCGCAGCGACACCTGGCTGCCGCGCTCCCCGTGCGCCACCGGGGTCAGCAACTCCACCCTCCCGGGCGGCACATACTCCGCGACGCAGCGCAGGAAGAAGTCGGTGAGTGCCAGGCTCTTGGTCCGTACGGCCACCAGGTCGACGCCCTCCCATACGTCGAGCGCCGCGTCCAGTGCCAGCAGGGAGAGGATCTCGGGGGTGCCGACCCGGCCGCGCGCCGCGCCGTCGGCGGGGGCGTAGCGCGGCGCCATGCCAAAGGGGTCGGCGTGCGAGTTCCACCCCGGCAGCGGGGAGTCGAAACGGGACTGCAGCTCGCGGCGCACATAGAGAAAGGCGGGTGAACCGGGCCCGCCGTTCAGGTACTTGTAGGTGCACCCCACCGCCAGATCGACCCCGTGCGCGTCCAGCGCGACGGGCAGCGCTCCCGCGCTGTGGCACAGGTCCCACACCACCCGCGCGCCGGCCGCATGCACGGCCGCCGTGGTACCGGGCAGGTCGTGCAGCCGGCCGGTGCGGTAGTCGACATGGTTGACGAGCGCGACGGCGGTACGGGGCCCGGCCGCGCCGGCCAGCGCACCGGCCCCGACCGTCCGCACCCGGCAGCCGGTCAGCCGGGCCGCGGACTCGGCGAGATAGCCGTCGCTGGGAAAGGTCGCCTCGTCGACCAGGATCTCATCGCGGTGCCCGTCGGCCGCGAGCCGCACCGCCGCCACAACGGCCTTGAAGACATTGACGCTTGTGGAGTCGCCGACCACCAGCTGCCCCGGCGCGGCCCCGACCAGCCGCCCGATCCGGTCGCCGATCCGCTCCGGCGCGGTCCACCAGCCCGACTCGCCCCAGCAGCGGATGCCCAGCCGCCCCCACTCGCTCCCGATGACCTCGGCCAGCCGCGGGGCGACCGCGCGCGGCGGAACGCCGAGCGAGTTGCCGTCGAGGTAGACGGTGTCATCGGCCAGCACAAACTCGGCGCGCTTGGCCCGCAGCCCATCGGCCGCGTCCAGCGCGGCCGCCGCACCGGCCAGGTCAGACATGGCTGCGCGCCGTCCACAGCTCGGGGAACACGCTCTTCGCCGCCCGCTTCTCCAGCCAGGCCACCCCCGAGGAACCGCCGGTGCCCGCCTTCGCCCCCATCGCCCTGCGGGTGGCCACCAGATGGTCGTTGCGCCAGCGCCAGACCAGCTCGGCGACCTCGGTCAGGGCCTCGCCCAGCCGGCACTCCGCACTGTTCTGGTCGCCCGCGTAGATGCGCCGCCACACGTCCTCGACCGCCGGGTCGGGCGTGTGCCGCTCGGAGACGTCCCGGTCGCGCACCGACTCGGGTATCGCATGGCCGCGGCGCGCCAGCCAGCCCAGCACCTCGTCGTACAGGCTCGGCTCGTGCAGCGCCTTCTCCAGCTCGGCGTGCATGCTCGGCGCGCCCCGGTAAGGGACCAGCATGGACGGGGACTTGTCGCCGAGCAGGAACTCCAGCCGCCGGTACATCGCCGACTGGAAGCCGGATGCCTCGCCGAGCGCGGAGCGGTAGCCGTTGAACTGACTTGGGGTCAGGTGCGCCAGCGGTTTCCAGGACGCGTTGAGCGACTCGAGTTCATAGCCGGAGCGCTTGAGCGCGGCCATCACGGCCGGCAGGTCATCGCCGCGCAGCGCCCGCGCGGCGGTCTCCCATTCATGCACCAGGACCGTGAACCACAGCTCCATGACCTGGGTGGTGACGAGGAAGACCATCTCGCCCGGGTCGTCGGAGAGCGGTCGTTGGAGTCTGCTGAGCACGGATGCCCGGACATAGTCCTCATACGGGGTCGTACCGCTGAAGTCCAGGTTCGGGGCTTTGCCCGCTGGTTCGGAAGTCATGTCGTCTCCCCTGCCAATGCACCCGGGATCGCCGGGTTGTTGCGGCGATCCTCCGTGCCCGGAGCGCTCACGGCAAGGGGTCGCCCGGCCGGAACGTGCCGCACCCGGCGGCACGTTCGGCCCACGGCCCGGGTCAGCCCAGGGTGCTCGCCGCCGTCGGGGAACTGTCCCGCAGGAACGTCGAGCAACGCTCGTACTCCTCCTGCTCACCGATCGCCTGCGCGGCCCGCGCGAGAGCATGCAGGGCACGCAGGAAGCCACGGTTGGGCTCATGCTCCCAGGGCACCGGGCCATGGCCCTTCCAGCCACTGCGGCGCAGCGCGTCAAGGCCGCGGTGGTATCCGGTACGGGCGTAGGCGTATGACTCGACGACCCGGCCGCCCTCGAACGCGTCGTCGGCGAGCTGGGCCCAGGCGAGCGAGGACGCCGGGTACTTGGCGGCCACCTCGGCGGGGGCCGCTCCGGAGGCGAGCAGCTCGCGCGGCTCGGGGTCGTCGGGCAGCTGGGTCGGGGGCGGGCCCCCGAGCAGGTTCTCGTGAATGGACATGGGTTCCACCGTAACGCTGCGCCGGCTCGGTCCGGATGGGCGCGGGGTGTTCTCCGGCCGCACCGGCCCGTCGGCGTCCGCGGCTACATGTCCCCCGGGGACACCGCACCACACCGGTACTCGCCCTCCGGCCGGCCGGCCCGCCGCCGGGGTGCGCGGACCGTACCCCAGGCCAGCAGCGCCCCCACCACCAGCGCCCCCGCACAGATCACCATCGCCCGGCGGAAGGCCGGCCCGAACGCGGCCGGATCCCGGTATGCCGCCGCCGACATCCCCGCGGCCAGTGGCAGCGCCGCCACCGCCACCAGCCCCGCCGCCCGCGCGGCCGCGTTGTTGATGCCGCTCGCGATCCCGGCCCGCGCCACGTCCACCGACGCCAGTACCGTCGCCGTCAGCGGCGCGACCAGCATCACCATCCCCATTCCCAGCACCACCAGCGCGGGCAGCACATCGCGCCAGTACTCCGCCCCCGCCGCCACCCGGGCCATCAGCAGCATCCCCACCGCGCACAGCAGCGGACCCACCGTCAGCGGGATGCGCGGCCCGATGAGCTCCCCGATCCGCCCGGAGCGGGCGGACAGCAGCAGCATCAGCACCGTCGTCGGCAGCAGCGCGGTCCCCGCCACCAGCGCGGACCAGCCGACCACGATCTGCAGCTGGAGCACCGACAGGAAGAAGAAGCCGCTGAAGGCGGCGTACACGAACACCGTGACCGCGTTGATCGCCGAGAACATCCGGACCGAGAAGATCCCGAGCGGCAGCATCGGATCGGCCCGCCGCCGCT
This sequence comes from Streptomyces xingningensis, assembly GCF_054957865.1. Lineage (NCBI taxonomy): Bacteria > Bacillati > Actinomycetota > Actinomycetes > Kitasatosporales > Streptomycetaceae > Streptomyces > Streptomyces xingningensis. The sequence continues at coordinate 37,406 of NZ_JBDJPF010000038.1, read as the reverse complement.
CCACCTCCACAAACAACACCCCCACCAGCACCCCGCCGACTCCGGTACCGATCACCACCGCCGACGCGCCCTCCTCCGGGGCGGCGATCAGCGGATAGGTCACCAGCCCCAGCGCCAGCGCGCCCAAGGCAGCGCCCAGCGCATCGAACCGGCCGTGCGCCGAGGGATCCCTGGTCTCCGGCACATGCCGCAGCGCCACCGGCACACACACCGCCGCCACCGGCAGGTTGATCAGGAACACCCAGCGCCAGCCCGGCCCGTCCACCAGCCAGCCGCCCACGAACGGACCGACCGCCGAGGCCACTCCGCCCAGCCCCGACCAGGCGCCCACCGCGGCGGCCCGGTCGTCCGGATGGAACACCGACTGGATCAGCGCCAGCGAGCCGGGGGTGAGCAGCGCCCCGCCGATGCCCTGCAGCGCCCGCGCCATGATCAGCACCTCGGCGCTCGGCGCCACCCCGCACAGCAGCGAGGCGAGCGCGAACCACACCACGCCGATGACGAACACCCGCCGCCGCCCGAACCGGTCGCCCAGCGCACCGCCCAGCAGGATCAGCCCGGCGAGGGTGAGCATGTAGGCATTGACGGTCCACTGCAGAACGCCCAGGCCGGCGCCCAGATCCCGGCCGATGTGCGGCAGCGCGACATTGACGACGGTACTGTCCAGCATGGCCATGCCCGAGCCGAGTACGGCCGTCAGCAGCACATAGCGCCCCACGGCCGTACCAAGACGCACCTCGCTCATGACCGGATCATCCCTCGCGAACCCCGGCCCGGCCATACGAAAGGGACCCGGCAAAGCGCCGGGCCCCTCCCCCGAGTGCAGCCCCTACTTCAGCTTGGTGCCCGTGGCGCGCAGGTCGGCGCATGCCTTGGTGACCCGCGCGGCCATGCCCGCTTCGGCCAGCTTGCCCCAGCTGCGCGGGTCGTAGGTCTTCTTGTCGCCGACCTCGCCGTCGACCTTCAGCACGCCGTCGTAGTTGCGGAACATGTGGTCCGCGACCGGGCGGGTGAAGGCGTACTGGGTGTCCGTGTCCAGGTTCATCTTCACCACGCCGTTCTCCAGCGCGGTGCGGATCTCCTCCTCCGTGGAGCCGGAGCCGCCGTGGAAGACGAAGTCGAAGGGGTCCTGCTTGCCGTGCCGGGCGGCGATGCCGTCCTGCAGCTCACGCAGCAGCTCCGGCTTCAGCACCACATTGCCCGGCTTGTAGACGCCGTGGACATTGCCGAAGGAGGCGGCCAGCAGATAGCGGCCCTTCTCGCCCAGGCCCAGCGCCTCGGCGGTCCTCTCCACATCCGCGACCGTCGTGTACAGCGAGTCGTTGATCTCGTGCGAGACGCCGTCCTCCTCGCCACCGGTCGGGGTGATCTCGACCTCGAGGATGATCTTCGCCTTGACGGCCTCGGCGAGCAACTCCTTGGCGATCGCGAGGTTCTCGTCGAGCTTCTCGGCGGAGCCGTCCCACATATGCGACTGGAACAGCGGGTTCTGCCCGGCGGCCACCCGCTCCTGGGAGATCGCGAGCAGCGGACGGACATACCCGTCGAGCTTGTCCTTGGGGCAGTGGTCGGTGTGCAGCGCGATGTTCACCGGGTACTTCCTGGCGACGACATGCGCGAACTCGGCGAGCGCCACCGCGCCCGAGACCATGTCCTTGCTGTACTGACCGCCCAGGAACTCCGCACCACCGGTGGAGATCTGGATGATGCCGTCGCTCTCCGCCTCGGCGAAGCCGCGCAGCGCGGCGTGCAGAGTCTGCGTCGAGGTCACATTGATGGCCGGGTAGGCGAACTTGCCTGCCTTCGCCCGGTCGAGCATCTCGTTGTAGACCTCGGGGGTTGCGATAGCCAAGACACAATCCTCTCATGCGCTGGTTCAGGGCCTGGGCAGAGCCACTGTGCCGTGGCTGTTCGGCCGTCCTACGTCAGCCCCAGGCTACCGCCCGCGCTCGAACACGGACATTGCCATGCAATCGCACACCTCCCACCCCGGGCCGCGTATGCGACAGCGGGAAGCCTCGCCCACGCCGGGAATCTCGTAGTGATCTTGTCGGGGGCCCTGTCCCATACGCGGGCCCCGGCCAGCCCTCGGAGAACCGATGCCGACCGGGGCCTTGCCCCTCACCGCTTACGCGGCACCCCAGTGAAGGGGCGGACGGACGCGACAACAGCTCGTCAGCCATCGTGGCGCTACCCGTCGGGGGTCTAGAAGCGGCTCGGACCGCCGTGGACGGCGAGCCAGACGACGGCACCGAGGGACACCGCCAGGCAGCCGACGAGCAACACGCCCTCTGCGATGTCCAGCCAGGCCACCCGCTGGATCACTCGGGACACCCGCAGATGACGCGTTGCCTGCGCCACCTGGCCCGGTAATCGGCCAACTGCTCTTCGGCCTCTTTGACCGTGTCGGGCCAACCCTCGACCCGGGCCCACTGAAGGCGCCCGATGGCGGCGTTGACGACGTCCCGGTACCGCTCGCAGGCTCGGCATCTCACCACTCCCGCGCCTGCACATGGCGCTTGGCGCAGTGGGCTTCCAAGTCGCCGTTGATCTTCTGCACCCCGGTCTCGTCGCCAAGTTCCCGGTATCTGCTCCGCGCCCTGAGCAAGCTGACGCAGGTGGTGCAGTCCACGTAGTGGATGGAGCCGACGGCGGACGACAGCGGCAACGAGATGACCGGCGGGGACGGTCGGGGCGTCAGCATGACGACCAGTGGATCGGGTGCGTTTCCACGATGTAGTGGCCGATCTGGAACATCCGGCGCTCCCGCCCCTCCGTGACTGCGGTCGCACGCTGTCCGGGCAGAGTGGCAGGGTGCACGCTGCACCGGGTGGCGCTCCTTTCGCTCCCTCCGGTGCAGGTCCGTTCCAGTTCCAGGCACAACGGCAGATCAACCAGTGCGGTGCTGTGTCGCGTGGGTTCGGTCATGGCAGCCATGCTTGATCTGCCCCTAGCTCACAGGGGAGTTGACCTGTATTGACTACAGTGGGGTACAGCCGGTCAACCCCACAGAGGTTCACGATGCGTGACGACGACTTCGCCGACCTTGCCCGTCGCGCCCTACGAGACGGCGGCTATTCGATGAGGGCAGCCGCACAGGCAATCCACTACGACCTCGCGTATCTCTCTCGAGTGCTCAACGGGAAGCAGCGGCCGTCACCAAAACTGGCCAAGGCGCTCGATGACCTTCTCGGGACTGGCGGCGCTCTGGCCGGGACCGTTCTCGCCGCCGACGACCATTCCCGCGTGGCCCGCAGCATCGCCAACCCATCCCGGCTCGACGCGGGCACTGTAGACGCGCTGGGGGGAGTTCTTGCCGCTTACCGGCGATTGGACGACACAGCCAAGCCTCAATCCGTGATTCCGGCGACCATGGCACAGATGAAGGAGATAACCCGTCTCCTCAAGGGAGCCCGTGGACCCCATCGCGACCGGCTCGCGGAAGTCGCTTCGGAGTTCTCCCAGTTTGGTGGATGGCTGCTTGCCCAGGAGCGGCAGGACGCCAAGGCGGTTCAACTACTCAACGATGCCGTTGAGCTGGCCGATGAGGTGGGCAACGGCACGCTCGCCGCACAGGCGCTCAACTTCAAGGGGTACCTGGCGCGACAGCAGGGACGCCCACAGGGGGTTGCACGCTGGTACTCCGCTGCCGCACACACACCCGGTGCGCACCCCGCTCAGCGCCTCGGGGACATGCTCCAAGCGGCGGCAGGTCTCGCGGAACTAGGGGCGAGAGACGACGCTCTGCGCATGGTCGAGAACGCGGAGGGGCTGACAGACGCTGCCGCTGCACTGCCGCCCCCGGAGACTGCCTATTGGCTGACGCCCGAGTTCAACCGCTTGAACATGGGCCTGGCGAACCTAGGGCTGGCCCGGTATTCGGATGCCGTGGACCACATCACAGCGGGACTCGCGGGGCTACCAGAGGAGCTACAAGACGCCCCATGGACCTGGGAACACCGCGACGCCTTGAACAGGGCACTCGCAGCGAGGTAGGCAACCTTGGGGCCTGTGACCCGTACACGGGCGGCGCCGTCTGTGCCTGCGATGCTTCTGTGCGCCTTCCTGCGGCGCTCTCATGAGCGCAGGCGGCAATCACCCCGCCGCGTCACTCAACGCCCGGTACAGCGTCGCGCGGGACACTCCAAGGGCCTTAGCGATGGCCGTGACGCTCTCTCCCTTCGCATGCCGGGCATGGGCCACGGCAAGCTTGTCGGCATCCATCACGGTCGGCCGTCCGCCGTGATTGCCCTTGCGGGCCGCAGCCTCCAGCCCCTCCAACGTCTTCTCCCGTATGCCCTCCCGCTCCACCTCAGCGGAGACAGCCAGCACGGCGAACACGATTGCCCCTGCACCGTTCGGGTCGTAGACACCCTGAAGGGGGCCGGACAAGAGTTCCAGTTGAATGCCGTCCGCCTGGAGGGTGGACGACAGCGTCATGAGCTCCGCCGCGCTGCGAGCAAGGCGCTTCATCTCCACCACGGTCAAGATGACCGGCTGGCCGGGGGCAGCCGTCTTGATCTCCCGTGCCAGCGTGAGCGCCTTGTCCAGCTCCGGCCGCTCCTTCACACGGGTACTGATCTTCTCCGAGAACACACGGGTGCACTGGGCACCAGCCAGGGCATCCAACTGGGACTGGAGTTCCTGCCCGACCGTTGAGCAACGGGCGTAGCCGATGCGGATCGCTGCGCCCGGCACCGCTTCGACCGCTTCCGGCACAGCCTCACAAGCCGTCCACGGCTTGCCGGGGCTGCGGTCGGCCGGGGTCTTCACCGTCAGCTCCGCTTTGAGCGCGGGCACCAGGGCGAAGCGGCCCGTGTGGTAGCTGGCAGCCACCTTGCCCGCAGCCGTACGGCAGGGACTTCCTGCGGGAGCTTGGCACTTCGGGCAGTCGTGGCGCTCCACCTGACTGGCCGGGGTTGTCCTCGTCGTCATGACCAGAACGTCTCATAAACGCGTCTCACAAGCTAGATCAGAGACAGATGTTTTGAGACGGGTTTCGAGACATCGAAGCGGGGGCGAAACGGGCACGGCCCGGTGACCGCCCCAGCGTCTCACTAACGATGGTTTCTGAGACGCCCAGGCTCGCTCACGCTGCGCCATGAGGCACTGCACGCCGGGGTCGACTGCCTGCCTGGGCTCCCGCATCCACCCTGGGGGTAATGCCCGCACCGGCCCCGCTAGGACCCACCGGGGGTGCCTTCCTCGGACCCTGTACGGGTTTGGGGATTCCGGGACACCTCCCAGTGCATCCCGGGGCGCTCCACGCGCGAAGGACCGCCTGGACCCGCCGGAAGCCCCGAGCCTCCTCGCCCCTCCGAAGGGAGCGCCAGCACCGTGAATCTGATCACTCTTCAGGAAGTGCTGAGACTATTCAGCCTCAGTAACAGGTACGTCATCCACACAGGGGAGGACCACCAGGGGGAGGAAGGGAACCCAGACATGGAAGAGCACGTTTGGCGGCGCGCATTGCTGCGCTCCGACATGCCAAGGGAAGCAAAGCTCGTCGGGGTAACCATGTCGCTCTACGGCGACTATGAGACAGGCACCAACATCTATCCATCGAATGGACTGATAGCGCAGCACCTGGGCTACGGCGGGAAGACGCCGGAGCAGAGGATCAACCGGCTGGTGAGCAAGCTACGGGAAGCAGGATGGCTCACCAAGACGGGGAAGGTCCCTGACGGGCCCGTCATCTACCGGCTGAGCATCCCCGAAGAGGGTATGTCTCAGACGACATACAACATATCTAGCTCTTCTAGCTTTAGCTCAGCTAGGGGGCCTTCAGCCCCCGCTAGCACTGATAGCTCTAATATTGATAGCTCTAATAAGGCGGGCCCTAAGCCCGCCATTAGTAGAGATAAAGCTAAGAAGAATCTCTACAGCCTAAGCGCTGACTATGTCAGCATTATGCCTATTGGCTATGACTATGAGGCCGTCGCGGAACGGCCCAAGCAAAAAGAAGAAGCGCCGTTCTAACGGCGCGTTGGAATACGCGCACACGCGGGAATGGCGCCCAGGCGCAATGGAGCCAGGGAGCCTCTTCAGCCCCTGTACCGTCCAGGCTCCGACGCAAGGGCCACCGAAAGGCCCTGCATGCCTCCCAGGCGCCCGAGCGCCGGTCGATCGCAGAAGCTCAGAGGGCCCCTTGTAGGCCCTTGAAGCACCCAGGCCCCCGAGAGGGGGCCAGCCGGGAGGCGTAGGGATGCAGAAAGCCCCCGGACCTAGGAAGAACCTAGGCCGGGGGCCAACAGACATTCAGAGGCCCTGAGGAGACCACTGGTCGTCGTCCGGGGGACACCGGTAGGACCAGACAAGCTTGTCCAGGGGACCATGTAGCTCTACCCCAGCGGCCTTCGCCATGCCAGCGATATCACCGAAGTCGATCTGGACGCTGTGCTTGCCCCAAGGCACAAGGTCTTGCCACACACGGATGGTGACGCCGTGTTCCCGGAGGAAGGCTTTGCGGTCCTGGGCATCCTTCTCGGCCCAGACTTCCCGGTACTTCTTGCCGGTGCCCTGGAAGGTGTCATCCGTCGCCTCGGCAAGCTGCTCCCTGAGCGAGGCCTGCTTTGCCGTCTGCGACTTGAGAAGTCGCCAATACGTCTCCTCCATTTCCGGAGTGTCGTACCGGCCAGCGCTGTAGTCGTGCTCCAGCTTGGTAAGGCGCGCCTCGACTTTGCCCAGGGACGCTTCCAGCTCGCGACGGGTCCCCGGGACCTTCTGCATGATCTCAAGATCACCGATGATGTTGTCGAAGGCTTCTTCGAAGATCCCTTCGAGTTCCGATACGCGCATGTTCATCTTCGCCGTGCAGGCGCCCTTCTTCGCGCGCTTCGAGCAGCGGTAGTACGCGTGGTAACGGCCGTGCTTCTGACTAACCGGCGTGGACCCGAGTGAGCTTTTACAGACACCGTGTAGGGCAATACCCGTCAGAAAGTGCTTCGAGATTCGCGCCGGGGAGTATTGCTTCTTTGGCTCCAACCGCATGGAAAGTTCGGTCCACTCCTCGAAGGACATGAACGGGTTCTTTGCGATGAGAACAGGGTTTCCGTGCTCGTCCTCGATAGCTTCACCCTTGTAGGTGTAGACCCCTGCGAAGGTGGGACGGCGTACCGCGTTGGCCAAGGTGGTTTGCTGCCAGTAGGCCCCTTTAGGCTCCAGCCCGCGCAGCGTCAGCCGGTAGTCGCTCCATGTGAGCTCTCCAGCCTCGTTCAGTTCCAGCGCGATTTTGTTGAGCGACTTCTTAGCAGCAAGACCCGCGAGAATGCGGTCCATCACCCTCACGTAGCCGGGGTCACGTACCAAGATCTTGCGATTGGTCCCCGGAATGGCCTGGATCGCGTACCCCATGGGAGGCGTTCCGCTGATCCACGACTGATTATCGAGTCGGCTCTGTACGCCGTCCTTTATCCGCTGGGTGATGGTGTCCAGTTCAGCTTCGGCGAATACGGCCGTCATCTGCGCAACCATCTTCGTCTGAGGGTTCTCGGAGTCATACCCCTCGGTGACGGAGATGACGCGCTTGTCGTTCTCCTGGCCCCAGTCGAGAAGCTGGTTGAAGTGAAGCGCCCGCCGGGTGAGGCGATCCACCTTGTACGCGATGATCCCGTCGAACTCGTCCGCCCGGCGGCTCAGCCACTTGCCGAGTTGGGGGCGCTTGAAGGGCGAAAGGCCACCGGACACGTCGGTGTCCTCAGCCCACCCGATCAGGTTGCCGGAGAAGTGCGGGGCGTTGACGTGGTACTCGATGGCCTCGCGCTGGCCTTGGATCGAGGTGGACGTGTCCTTGTCCTGCGAGAGCCTGAGTACGCCGAGGTAGCGGCGATGCGTAGCCATGGCGTGACGCTACTGACACAGATGATGTTGTGTCTAGCGATTCCCATCGGGGGTTGCGATGGGCATCTGTCCGCTCCTTGTGATGTGCGCGGGGGTGCTGGGAGGCGACGTTCATCGTCGGACCCATCTTCCCAGACTCCCCGATTTGCTCCACACGGTGGACTGATCCCGAATGACCGAAAGGGTGCGAGGTTTCACGTGAAACCTCGCACCCTCCTCGGACACCCCGTTCAAAACCCCAGGTCAGGACAGTCCAAGATCCTCGAGCGAGTACCCCGTCACATAACGCAGCCCGGCCCCCGCGATGGCCGGCGCGGCCCCGCGGTCGACGATCGTCGCCACCGCCACGACCTCCGCACCGGCCTCCCGCACCGCCTCGACGGCGGTCAGCGGCGACCCGCCGGTGGTCGAGGTGTCCTCGACCACCAGCACCCGGCGGCCCTTGATCTCCGGGCCCTCGATCCGGCGCTGCATGCCATGGGTCTTCTGCGCCTTGCGGACCACAAACGCGTCGAGCCCGCGGCCCCGCGCGGCGGCGGCGTGCAGCATCGAGGTGGCGACCGGGTCGGCCCCCAGGGTGAGCCCGCCCACCGCGTCGTACTCCAGATCCGCGGTGGCATCCAGCATCACCTGCCCCACCAGCGGCGCGGCCGCCGCGTCCAGGGTGATCCGACGCAGGTCGATGTAGTAGTCGGCCTCCTTGCCGGAAGAGAGGGTCACCTTGCCGTGGATCACGGCCTTGTCCTTGATCTGCTGAAGCAGGGCGTCACGCGCGTCGGTCATACGCACGAGCTTAGGGCGTGTCCGATGGGCCGGTGCGGGGCCTCAGGGGGTTTCTGATGGATCAGCACAGGCCACGCGGCGCCTGGCACGGCGCCTCGCCGCGTTGTCGCATCACCCGAGTACGCCCAGTACGCAGGTGATGCTCCGCCTTGCGATCCACCGCACCAGACACCGCGTGGCCCGCACTGATCCATCAGAAACCCCCTAGGCCAGTGACCGCCAGGTCCAGGTGGTGGAAATCTCCAGCGGATCAATCGGCGTGACCAGGCGCGGCAAGGTGTTGAGCCCGTTCGGCGGCCCGGACTGGGGCTCCACACACACCGCCTCCTCCTGCTCGTCGAAGACGACGACCCACTCGGCACGGCTGGTGATCTGCAGCTCCAGAACGCCCGGCCAGGTCAGGGTGACATGCACGCCATCGGGCATCCCGAAGCAGTCGTCCCAGGGGCCCGGGAGAGGGGCGATGCGCTGCCCCGTCGGCAGGTGGTCGTCCCCCCGCTGCTCCTGCCACTCGGCCTTGAAGTCGATCTCGGCATCCCCGCCCGTACCGAGGTTCCGCAGGAACCATGGATGCCACCCGGCCTGCGCCGGGAAGGAATCGGAGGTCGCCTCGACGCCCAGCCCGAGCGTAAGGGAATTCTCCGTCAGCTCCGCCGTCTGGGTGACCCGGCCGGGGTACGGCCAGGGCTCGGCGAGGTCATAGGTGAAGGCCGCCGAGGTCGCGTCCGCACGATACATACGCCAGGCGACATCCCGGCCGGTGCCGTGGATGGCGTGCGGTGCGGAGTTGACCGGCATCTGGTGCAGTTCGCCGCCGTTGCGGAAGCGGCCGTGATCGATTCGGCCGCACCAGGGGACCATGGGGAAGGCGCCGTATTTGGCGCCCTGCCGCAGGAGTTCGATGCCGCGGACCTTCAGGCCGGCGATCCGGCAGCCGTTGCCGGGATCGATGGTGACCTCGGCGTCGCCGGCTGCCAGCCGGAGCTGTTTCATCTCGTGGGTGCTCACGGTTCCGACGATAGGCGCGGCACGGCGCAAGGGCACGCCCCTCCTGGTGCCGCGTCAGCCACAACGTCAGCGCCGCCGCCGCAGCACCCGACCCACCACCACCGCCGACGCCAACGCCACCGCAGCCGCCGGCGCAGCCCACCGCAGCGCGGCCCGCCCCGTCGTCGTCTCCGGCGCCGGAACGGGGGCGTACCGCCCCCGCGGCGGCGCATGGTCGACCTCCTCCGCGCTGCGCCCGATCATGGTGCGCCGGGCGTGCGCCGCCTCCGCCGGAGGCTCGTCGTCCGCGAGGACGGCATCCTCGACCTCCACCGCCGAGGACGCGGGCTCCGCATCGAGCACCGCCTCGGCGGCCTCAACGGCCTCCTCGAGGTCGGCCCGCAGCTCCTCCGCCAGCGCCGCCGCGAACCGGTCCAGCAGCCGCCGCCCCACCGTCCGCGCGGTCTTCTCGTCGAACTCGGCCAGCCGCCCCGCGCTGCCGACCGATCCCGTACAGGCCAGGCGCGTCCCGCCGGGCGCCGCCGTCACCAGCGCGCTCAGCACGAGCGTCACCGTGGCCGGGCCGCGCGCCTCCGTGCCCTCACCCGACAGCTCGTACCGCCCCTCGCGCTCGGTCAGCCGCAGGGCGCCCCGATAGGTGATCGTGGAACCACCGATCCGCACCCGCAGCCGCCCGACGACGACACCCTCGGCACCGTTCTCCCCGCCCCCGGCGTCCAGTTGAACACCCGGAACGCACCGGGCGACGCACTCCGGGTCGGCGAGGGCCCGCCGGACCTCGTCGACGGGAAACGGAACGAACACCTCATGCTCCATGACAAGCGAGCCTACCCACCGGTTCGCTCACCGGGGAACAGCCAACCGACTCGTCAGTACCCGACCGCGAACCGCTCCCCCACATGGCCCGGCTTCTCGATCTCGTCGACGACCGCCACCGCATAGTCCTCGGCGGAGATCCGGCTGTCGCCGTCCTGGCCCACGACCAGGTCGTCCAGCCCGGTGCGATACGCACCCGTACGCTCCCCCGGCGCGATCTGCGCGGCGGGGCTGATGTTGGTCCAGCGCACATCACGCACCGTGCGGAAGTAGTCCAGCGCATCACCGTGCGCATGCATGATCTGGAGCAGGAACTCGGGGAGCCCCTCCTGGTCCCAGACCTGCTTGCCGTCGGGCGTGCGCAGCGAGCCCGCGCCGCCGACCGAGATCACTCGCGGGGCCGCGGCACCGAGCGTGCGGACGCCCGTCACCAGCGACTCGGCCGCGGGCCGGATGGTCGCGACATGGCCGGGGCCGCCGACCCCGCCCACCGCGCTGACCACGACGTCCTGGCCCTGGGCCACGGCCGCGACGGACGCGGCATCGAGGACGTCACCGGTGGTGACGGTGAGGCCGGCAGGCCGCTCGGTGAGCTTGGCGGGGTCACGGACCACCGCCGTCACCTGGTGGCCGCGCCCCAGTGCCTCGCGCATGATGCGGCCGCCGATGGTCCCGGTGGCACCGAAGATCGCGATCTTCGCCATGGAAATGTCTCCTTCGGAATCCTTGAGGATCTTGAAATTCATGAAACTGGTGGTCAACTGCCATGTTCATCGAGCGCCCTGCCGAGCGCCCGCGCAGAGGCCAGCGGGCCGCCCAGTCGGCGCACCCCGCCATCTGGTGTATGCAGTAGCAAAGTCGGGAAGCTGTCGACGCCCAGTCGGCGCACCTCGCGAAAGCCCTCCAGCGCCTCCCGGCGGCTGTCCGGGTCCAGGTACCCGGCAACCGCCGCGTCGGCGTCCACCCCGAGGCCCCCGGCCACCTTCCGCAGCGTGGCCGGGTCGGACAGGCTCAGCCCGTCCCCGTACCAGGCCCGCTGCAGCGCCCCCGCGAACTCCAGTGCCCGCCCGGGCGCCTGCCGGCTCAGCGCGACCAGCGCCGTCGCCGCGTCGGCCGAGTCCAGCACGGTCGTACCCCCGGCCAACGCCGCGGCGTACCCGGTGCCGAAGACCGCGCCGGTCAGCTCCGCGATGCGCGCGTCCGACTCGCGGATAGCGGGATAGGCCGAGACCGGCTTCACCGCAGCCCCGGTGAACAGCCCACCGCCGAGCACCCTCAGCTCCAGCCGGTCCGCATTCGCCCGAGCGAATTCACGCACCGTCGGGCCAAAGCCGTAGCACCAGCCGCAGTACGCGTCGAACGCATAGGTGACCCGATGCCCGTGCGGCGCTCCTGCCATGTCATCCATCCCACTCACCACATCACTCACCAAAAATGGTTGCCCATAGAACAACTGTTGTGCATGACGTCCACGCTAAGCACGCCGCACCGCCCGATCCAGGTACCCTGGCGACCAGCCATGGTGAAAAACCGACACTCAGAGATCGTCGAGCTCACCTACCAGCCCCCGCCCGGCACCCCGACGGGCCTGGAGGTGATGACCGTCGCGCAGCTGCGCGCCCGGGCGCCCGAGGGGCTGCTGCCCCGGCCCCAGCGGCTGGACTTCCACCAGATCGTCGCCGTCGGCTCCGGCGCCACCGCGCACACCGTCGACTTCACCGGCTACTGGCTGACCGAGGGCTCGGTGCTGTGGGTGCGCCCCGGCCAGGTCCAGCAATTCGGTGACGCGTCCGCGATCGAGGGCACCGTGATCCTCGTCCAGCCCGGCTTCCTGCCGCCCGGCACGGCCGTCGCGGCGACGGCCGACGACCCCTTCCGCCCGGTGCTCCGGCAGCCGGCCGGCGCGGACCGCGAAGCGGTCTTCCGCGCCGTGCGGCACCTGGCGACGGACTTCCGTACCGGCAGACGCCTGCCCCCCGAGGTCCACTCGGACGTCCTGCGGCACCTGCTGTCCGTGCTGGTGCTGCGCCTGGCGCACCTCACCACGCCGGTGGGCAGCAGCGTCCCGGCTCCGCCGGAGGCGTTCCTGCGCTTCCGGGCCGCCGTCGAGCGCGACTTCGCCGTCAGCCACCGCGTCACCGACTACGCCCGGGCGCTGGGCTATTCGCCGCGCACCCTCTCGCGGGCGACGCTGGCCGCCGCCGGGGTGGGGGCCAAGGAGTTCCTCGACCGGCGGGTGTTGCTGGAGGCCAAGCGCCTGCTGGCACACAGCGGGCTGCCGGCGGCCCGGATCGGTGAGCGGCTCGGCTTCGACGACGCCGCCAACTTCTCGAAGTTCTTCCACCTCCGCGCGGGCCTGTCCCCCGGCGCGTTCCGCGCATCGCTGAACACCTGAGCGCCCGGCACACCCCTGGGGCGCCCCGGCCCTAATACCGCGGATGCATCAGCGTGGACGGCAACACCCCTGCCTCCCAGGTGTGTTCGGCGGCCGGCGCAGCCGCGGCGAGCGCGTCGGGCGTCAGCGACCGCAACCCGGGCCGCTCCCGCGGCAACCGCAGGGCCACCGGCGTGCGGGAGGCCAGCAACAGCCCCCAGTCCCCCACCCGGTACGGCGCGGTGCGCAGTCCGACCGAACGCACCGTCGCATCCACCGTCCAGAAGGTGTGCGGACCCGCACCGAATCCGCCGCCGTGCACCGCGACCCGGCCGCCCACCGCCAACTGCCGTGCCACCAGCCCGTAGAACTCCTGGGAGTACAGCTTGGCACCGGCCGCGCTCAGCGGGTCGGGCAGATCGCAGATCGCCACGTCATAGGAGTCCGCTCCGCTCTCCCGGCGCCCGCGCAGCCACTCGAAGAGGCCCGATCCGGCCACCGACACCCGCCGGTCCCGGTAGGCGTCCTGGTTGAGCGCGGCGAGCCCGGGGTCGGAGCGGGCCAGGCGCACCACGGTGGAATCGGGCTCAACGACGGTCACCGAAGCCACATCCGCATAGCGCAGCACCTCGCGTACGGCGAGTCCGTCGCCACCGCCCAGCACCAGGATCCGTCGGTGCGGGCCCGCCATCGCGGGGTGCACAAGCGCCTCGGGGTAGCGGAAGCCATCGCCGCCGCCGACCCGCAGCCGCCCGTCCAGGAAGAGCGAGAGCGGCCTGCCGCTCGCGCCGCCGCCGGTGAGCACCACCTCCTGGAGGCCCGTCTGTACGGCGATCCGTACGTCCGCTCCGTACACCGCATGCCGTGCGGCCCGCTCGAACGAGCCGGTGAGCACCGAACAGACGGCGAGCAGCACCAGCACCAGACCGTTGGCGACGACCAGCACCCAGCGCGCCCGGACGCTCAGATCACGGCGGAAGAGCCAGAGCACCAGCGCCCCGCCCGCGACGGCGTTGACCGCGCCGGTCACCAGCGCGCCCGTCAACTGCCCCAGCACCGGCAGCAGCAGAAAGGGAAAGGCGAGCCCGCCGACCAGCGCCCCCACATAGTCGGCGGCGAAGAGATCGGCGACCGCGCCGCCCGCGTCCTGCCGGCGGATGCGCTGGATGAGGGTCATCAGCAGCGGCACCTCGGCCCCGATCAGCACCCCGATGGCGAGCGAGAAGCCCACCAGGGCGAGCCGGGCCTGGCCGTACCAGGCGAAGCAGGCGTACAGGGCCATGGCCGACAGCCCGCCGAGCAGCGCGAGCACCGCCTCGACCAGTGCGAACCCGACCGCCGCGCGGCCGCGCAGCCGCTTGGCGAGCAGCGAGCCGATGCCCATGGCGAAGACCATCACCGACAGCACGACGGACGCCTGGGTGACCGAGTCGCCGATGAGGTACGAGGCCAGGGCGACCAGTTCCAGCTCGTACACCAGCCCGCAGGCGGCGCAGATGAAGACGGTGGTCAGCACGAGGAGGCGGCCGAGCCCGGCCGGTACGGGCAGTCGCGCTGGTACCGGACGGTAGATCATGCGGGAACGCTACGTCACGATCCAGCAACTTCCTGTCACCCACAAGAGTTCAATGCTCATGGTCCCCGGGCGAGTTGAGGCCCGCACCCTGCACCGCGGACCCGGCCCCCGAGGCGCCCGGGGCACCGGCACCCAGCGGGGCGCAGCCGATCCGCACACCCACCCGGGTGCGGGTGACGACCAGCCGCCCCTCCTGCGGATAGGCGTGCCAGGTGCGCCAGCTGACCTGCCCGTCCCGTTGTTGAGCAAGCAGCGCGGTGAACGCGTGCGGGCTGCCGGGAAACGTTCCGGCCAGGCCCTGTGGATGCTCGGCGACCAGCGCCAGCAGCTCCTGCGCGCGCCCCGCGAACGAACAGCGCGAGAGCGTCTCGACACGCGCCGCGAACTCGTACTCCCAGGCGCCGACGCGCTTGGCGACGCCCAGCGGGAGGGGGGTGCTGCTGCCGGGTATGCAGGCGACGGTCTCGGAGCACACTCCGCCGTCCTCCTTGAGAAGTACCTGGTGGGAGGCGCCGAGCAGCCTCAACTGGACGGATGACCCGGCGAATTGGAGATCCATGACGGCCAGGGCCGGGAGGGGTTCTCTGCCGAGACACCACGCGAGATCCGCCGCGCGGGTGTCGGTGTAACCGGTCTTGAGGGTGGTGAGCATGGGGTCGGCTCCGCGAGCGAGCAGTGGAGGGTGGTGCCGGCCCGCCCCGAGGAGGACCAGGCCTTCGAGTGCACCGGCTCATGCCCACATTGGAGGGTCCTGGTTCCGCTTGAGGGGTTTTCAAGGAAATCCGAGGAGCTTCCTCTGAACGTGGCGCTGAATGAGAGAGGAGCATAAATCTAGCGGCGCGTACCGCAGTTTTACCCATCATCGGCGATTTTCCATCCGCCCGTGGGGGGGGACAGTTCAAACGTTCAACAAAATAACGCCCGGCGGGAGTTGGAACTCCGCCGGGCGCATATGCGGCTTAGCATGGGCCACTTGCAAATCCCCAGATCAAACCGCCTTTACCAACTTCTCAACGGCCTCCCGGACCGACTCCTCCCGCTTGCAGAACGAGAATCGCACCAGATGGGACGGGGCGCCGGGTCGCACATAGAAGGCGGTCGTCGGAATGGCCACCACCCCGGCGCGCAAAGAGAGTTCGCGGCAGAATCGCACGCCGTCCCCGTGCCCCCACGCGCGGATGTCGGCCTGCAGGAAATACCCGGCGTCCGCGCGATAGGGACGCAACCCGGCGCGCGCCAGTCCCTCGCTCAGCAGGTCACGATTGCGCCCCAACGTCCGCCGCAACTCCGCCGCCCACTCCTCCACGCCCCCCAACATCCGTGCCAATGCCTCCTGATAGGGCGTTCCCGAGGCATAGGTCAGAAACTGCTTCACCCCCGCGAGGGCCGCCACCAGCCGGGCCGGCCCGCACACCCAGCCGATCTTCCAGCCCGTGACGCTGAAGGTCTTGCCCGCCGAGGAGATCGTCAGCGTCCGCTCCCGCATGCCCGGCAGCGCGGCGATCGTCCGGTGCTCCCCGCCGTCGTAGACCAGGTGCTCATACACCTCGTCGGTCACCACGATCAGATCGTGCTCCAGCGCCACCCCGGCGATGACCGCCAACTCCGCGTCCGTGAACACCTTGCCGGTCGGATTGTGCGGCGTGTTCAGCACCAGGATCCGGGTGCGCGGCGTGACGGCCGCCCGCAGCGCGTCCGCGTCCAGGACGAACCGGTCGCCCGCCACCGCCAGCGGCACCCCGGTCAGCGTCGCCCCCGCGAACCGGGCGCCCGCCGGATAGGCGTCATAGCAGGGGTCAAAGGCCAGCACCTCATCGCCCGGATCGCACAACCCCAGCAGCGCCGCCGCCAGCGCCTCGGTGGCCCCCGTGGTCACCAGCACCTCGTCCTGCGCCCGGTACTCCAGCCCGTACCGCCGCAGCTGGTGCGCGGCGATCGCCTCCCGCAGCACCGGGAAGCCATGGGCGGGCGGGTACTGGTTGGCGCCCCCGAGCAGCGCCGCCGCAGCATCCTCCAGCAGCGCGCGCGGGGGCGCCAGTTCCGGCACCCCCTGGCCCAGGTTGACCGCCCCGGTGCGCTTCGCCAGCTCCGTCATCTCCGTGAAGACCGATGTGCCCAGGCCCGCGACCCGCGCCGCCGGCTGCCAGTCCATGACCATGCGGTCCCTCCCCAATCCGTTCCGTCCAGACCTTGATCCGCACCCACCCTAGGTTCTGTCCGGGGATCCGGCCCCGGTGCCGCCGAGTGGGTGGAAGCCACGCCCCGTACGGGCGTGACGCACCGCGCGCGCGAGGCACGGGCCGCATGGTCGATATGCCCGCCCGTCGGGTTCAGGGCGTGTCCGATGGGTCGGCACGGGCCCTGGCCCCCTCCGCCCGGTATGGAGGTGCCCCCGTGTCAGCCGACACCGCCGTGCCCCTACAAACCCCCGAGCCGCGCCGCGTCCCCCACGGCGGCAGCACCCCCCGCCTGGACCGCGTCCGCGAAGCACTGCGCCGGGCCGCACCCGCGCTGGGGCTGTACGCCGCGGCCCGGCTGACCGGAATGGCCGCCATGGCCACCTGGGCCTGGGCCATCGGCCGCCACCCGCGCACCCTGCTCGGCCACTCCTGGGACGGCATCTGGTACGCGGGCATCGCCCGC
This sequence comes from Streptomyces xingningensis, assembly GCF_054957865.1. Classification (NCBI taxonomy): domain Bacteria; kingdom Bacillati; phylum Actinomycetota; class Actinomycetes; order Kitasatosporales; family Streptomycetaceae; genus Streptomyces; species Streptomyces xingningensis. The sequence goes on along the minus strand of NZ_JBDJPF010000038.1, from coordinate 20,367 downwards.
GACGGCTATGGGCTGGTCCTCCCGTCCCCCACCACCCGCGGCGTGATCTTCAACGACCTGGCGTTCTTCCCGCTCTTCCCCGGCCTGGTGCACGCCGTGGCGACCGTCCTGCCGCTCACCGTCGTCACCGCCGGACTGCTGGTCGCCTGGGCCTCGGCCACCGCCGCCGCCTGGGGCATCTACGCCGTCGGCGAACAGCTGCACGGCCGCCGCACGGCCACCCTGCTGGTCCTCCTCTGGGGCCTGCTGCCCAACGCCATCGTGCAGACCATGGCCTACACCGAGTCGCTGCTGACCGCCCTCGCCGCCTGGGCGCTCTATGCGACCCTCACCGGCCGCCGCATCTGGGCCGGCCTCCTCGCCCTGCTCGCCGGGCTCTCCCGGCCCAACGCCATCGCCGTCGCCGCCGCCGTCGGCTGCGCCACCACGCTCGCCCTCTGGCGCGACCCGCGCACCCGCACCGACTGGCGGACCTGGACCGGCGCCGCCCTCGCCCCGCTCGGCTGGACCGGCTATGTCATCTGGGCCGGATACCACTCCGGCGACGGCCCGCTGGGCTACTTCGACATCCAGCGCCGCTGGGGCTCCCGCTTCGACTTCGGGGCGGACGCCTTCAGGTTTGTCCGCCACCTCTTCATCGGCCGCGACTACCTGGCCTACTACGGCGCCCTGATCATCCTGGCCGTCGCCCTGGTCTCGCTGGTCTTCCTCGCCCTGGACCGGCCGCCCGCCGCGCTGCTCTGCTACGTACTCGTACTGTGCGTGATCGCCGTCGGCGGCTCCAGCTACTTCGCCTCCAAGCCGCGCTTCCTGCTCCCGGCCTTCCCGCTACTGCTCCCGCCGGCCCTGGCCATGGCAAGAGCCCGGCCGCGCACCGCCATCGTGACGGCGGGCGCGCTGGCCGGGCTCTCCTTCGTCTACGGAACGTATCTGCTGACGATCGCCCGCATCCCCATGTAATGCCCTGACGTAACGCCCCGGTGGTAACCGCCGAGCACCTACGCCTCGTCGTCGGGCTTGTCCTCATCGCCCTCGATCTCGGCCTCCAGCCCCAGCTGCTCCACGAGCCACTTGTCGAACTCGATCGACGCCCGCACCCAGCTGACCGTGCTGGACACAAAGTGCTCCAGCGCGACACCCACACCGATCAGCATCTGCGCCTCACCGATCAGGCGCATGGTGCCGTCGTCATTGGTGTGCGTATAGACCTTCGGCCACAGGGTGCGGCGGTTCCACTCGTCGATGGCCTCGAGGATCTTGGTCCGGTCCTCGAGGTCATGCGGCCGGTCGTAGAACGTCCGCACCGAGAAGACCTGCTGCTCCTCCTCGCCACGGAACATGAAATACGTACGGAACTGCTCCCACGGCGCCGCGAGGTCGCCCTCGTCATCGACGAGGTACTTCAGCTCCATCTGCTCCAGCAGCTGCTTGACCAGGTCCTGGTCGGGGATGACGGGCCCCGCCGGGCCCCCTTCGGGCTGCGGCTCGGGCTGGCCCCCGAAATTCGGAATCGAGGACGGGTCGATGCTCACCGTGGATTTCCCTTCGTACGGATACCGCCATCCTCCCTCACACCCGCCCCCGCCCCGCAACCCCTGGCGTACGCGTCTCTCACCCGGCGGCTTTCCGGCTGCACAGGCCACGCCCTACGCCGTCGTCACCGACAGCCCCTCGCCCCAGCCCGGCACCCGGTCCACCCGCACCGTGTCACCGTCCCGGACCTCGCCCGCCAGGATCGCCCGCGCCAGCTGATCACCGATCGCGGTCTGCACCAGCCGCCGCAGCGGCCGGGCACCATAGGTGAGATCCGGCGCCTGGCCCTCGGCATCACGCCCCAGCGAGGCCAGCCAGCGCAGCGCGCCCTCGCTCACCTCCAGCGTCAGCCGCCGCTCGGCGAGCCGCCGCTGCAACCCGTCGATCTGGATCTGCGCGATCCGCTCCAGCTGGCCGACGCCCAGCGGGTGGAAGACCACGATGTCGTCGAGCCGGTTGAGGAACTCGGGCCGGAAGGAGGCCCGTACGGTCTCCAGCACCCGCTCCTTCTTCTGCTCCTCCTTGAGCAGCGGATCGGCCAGGAAGGCCGAACCCAGGTTGGAGGTGAGGATCAGGATGACATTGCGGAAGTCGACCGTCCGGCCCTGCCCATCGGTCAGCCGCCCGTCGTCCAGCACCTGCAGCAGGATGTCAAAGACCTCGTGGTGCGCCTTCTCCACCTCGTCCAGCAGCACCACGGTGTACGGGCGGCGGCGCACCGCCTCGGTCAGCTGCCCGCCCTCCTCGTAGCCCACATAGCCGGGCGGGGCGCCGACCAGCCGGGCCACCGAGTGCTTCTCGCCGTACTCGCTCATGTCGATGCGGACCATCGCCCGCTCGTCGTCGAAGAGGAAGTCCGCCAGCGCCTTCGCCAGCTCCGTCTTGCCCACCCCGGTGGGCCCCAGGAACAGGAAGGACCCCGTCGGCCGGTCCGGGTCCGCGATCCCGGCCCGCGACCGGCGCACCGCGTCGGACACCGCCCGGACGGCCTCCTCCTGCCCGATCAGCCGCTTGCCCAGCTCCCCCTCCATGCGCAGCAGCTTCTGTGTCTCGCCCTCCAGCAGCCGCCCCGCCGGGATGCCCGTCCAGGCGGCCACCACCTCGGCGATGTCGTCCGGCCCGACCTCCTCCTTGACCATCAGGTTCCGGGCGGACGCCTCCTGCTCGGCCGCCGCCTCGGCCTGCGCGGCCTCCGCCAACTCCCGCTCCACCGCCGGGATCTCCCCGTACAGCAGCTTGGAGGCGGTGTCGAAGTCGCCGTCCCGCTGCGCCCGCTCGGCCTGGCCGCGCAGCCCGTCCAGCCGCTCCTTGAGCTCACCGACCCGGTTGAGGGACTGCTTCTCCTTCTCCCAGCGCGCGGTGAGCCCGCGCAGCTCCTCCTCCTTGTCGGCCAGGTCACGGCGCAGCTTGGCCAGCCGCTCCTTGCTCGCCTCGTCCGACTCGTTCTTGAGCGCCAGCTCCTCCATCTTCAACCGGTCGACCGCGCGCTGCAGTTCATCGATCTCCACCGGCGAGGAGTCGATCTCCATCCGCAGCCGGGAGGCGGCCTCGTCCACCAGGTCGATGGCCTTGTCCGGCAGGAACCGCGAGGTGATGTACCGGTCCGAGAGGGAGGCCGCGGCCACCAGCGCCGAGTCCGCGATCTGCACCTTGTGGTGCGCCTCGTACCGCCCCTTGAGCCCGCGCAGGATCGCGATCGAATCCTCCACGGAGGGCTCGGCCACCAGCACCTGCTGGAAGCGGCGCTCCAGCGCCGGGTCCTTCTCGATCCGCTCGCGGTACTCGTCCAGCGTGGTCGCGCCCACCATGCGCAACTCGCCGCGGGCGAGCATGGGCTTGAGCATATTGCCCGCGTCCATGGCCGAATCCCCGCCGGCCCCCGCCCCCACCACCGTGTGCAGCTCGTCGATGAACGTGATGATCTGCCCCTCGCTGGACTTGATCTCCGCGAGGACGGTCTTCAGCCGCTCCTCGAACTCGCCCCGGTACTTCGCACCCGCGACCATCGCCCCCAGGTCGAGCGAGACCAGCCGCTTGTTCTTCAGCGACTCGGGGACATCCCCCTTCACTATCCGCTGCGCCAGCCCCTCGACGACGGCGGTCTTGCCCACCCCCGGTTCACCGATCAGCACCGGGTTGTTCTTGGTCCGGCGCGACAACACCTGTACGACCCGCCGGATCTCATGATCCCGGCCGATCACCGGATCGAGCTTGCCGTCCCGCGCGGCGGCGGTGAAGTCCGTACCGAACTTCTCCAGCGCCTTGTAGGTGCCCTCCGGATCGGGAGTCGTCACCCGCTGCCCGCCCCGCGCCTTCTCGAACGCCGCCAGCAGCTTCTCCGCCGAGGCCCCCTGCTGCTCCAGCAGCTCGCCGGTGCGGCCGCCCTTGGCGGCCAGGCCGATGAGCAGGTGCTCGGTCGAGACATACTCGTCCCCCAACTCCCGGGCCCGCTGCGCCGCATCGGCGATCACCGCCAGCAGATCCCGGCTCGGCTGCGGCGGTGCCACGGTCGAGCCCTGCACGCTGGGCAGCGCGGCCAACTGCCGCTCGGCCCCGCCGCGCAGCGCGGCGGCGTCCGCCTCCACGGCGGCCAGCAGGTCGAGCAGGTTCTCGTTCTCCTGCCCGGCCAGCAGGGCCAGCAGCAGATGGGCGGGCGTCATATCGGCATGCCCGGCCGACACGGCCCGCTCCTGGGCGGCGCTCAGCGCCTCACGGCTCTTGTTGGTCAGCTCGGCATCCACGGCGACGCGGCCCTCCTTGGGTCTGTATTGCTGCCAGCAACGTGCAATAAGTTGAGTCTACCCAGCTCAATCTCTACCTGAGGGCATGTTACGGAGATCACACCCTCTCCTGCGAGTGAAACGGCCCGAAGAGGCCCCCGCCACCGCAGAAAGCCGGTCAGGCTGGCTTCCCAACACAAGGGGGTGCAGCATGACGGTTATGGCACACGAGCCGCCGCGCACGCAGGAAGAGACCCTCCTGGACTACTTCCTCGCCCTGGACACCCCCGAGGGGTTCCGGGCCGAGCTCATCGAGGGGGAGATCGTCGTGTCACCGGCGCCGGACGGCGATCACGAGCACTACTTCAGCCGTCTCATCAGGCAAGTGCTACACAAGTCAGCCACCGACATGGACGTCTCGGGCAACAAGGGCCTGAAGCTCCCGCGAAGCGGGATGTGCCCCAAGAACTACGCCATCCCGGACGCCACATTCGCCCCCCGGGAACTGAGTCTCTACCGTGGCGCGCCATCTTGGATGCCCCCCGACGACGTCGCCCTGGTCGTAGAGGTGACCAGCACCAGGGCCGACCGCGACCGCATCACCAAGCGGCACTGCTACGCCCTCGGAGGCATCCCCCTTTACCTCCTCGTGGACCGCGAGGAGAACACGGTGACCCTCTTCAGCGACCCCGAGGGCGCCGACTACACCGAGATCCACACCGTCGACTTCGGCAAGCCCCTCCCCCTCCCCGCCCCCTTCTCCTTCGACCTCGACACCGCCGACTTCCTCTGACCATCCCCCCCGCAACTACCCTGGCCCGCATGGCCCACGACCTGAACAACCTCCCCGACGCCTACCTCGCCTTCTGGCGAGAGCGCCACTTCCCCACCCTGACGACCCTCCGCCCCAACGGCACCCCGCATGTCGTCCCGGTGGGCGTCACCTTCGACCCCGGCACCCGCACCGCCCGGATCATCACCCGCAAGCACAGCCGCAAGGTCGCCAACATCCAGGCCGCCCCCGGCGGCGCCCGGGTGGCCGTCTGCCAGGTCGCCCCCGGCGGCACCTGGGCCACCCTCGAGGGCGTGGCCGTGGTCCGCGCCGAGGGGGACGCGGTAGCCGACGCCGTCGCCCGCTACGCCGAGCGGTATGGACGCACCCCCGCCCCCAACCCCGACCGCGTACTGATCGAGATAGCCGTCACCCGGGCCCTGGGCCAGGCCTGAACACCCCCGCATCGCGAACTGCCCCACCCAGTAGGGGCTTTGCCTCCCGCCACCGTCAACTTCCCGTTGACACACCCTGGACTGTCAACCTATGGTTGACGCATGGCGAATCCAGTCACCCCGACACACCCGATCCGGCTCGACGACCTGATCGAAGCCATCAAGAAGTCCCACTCCGACGCGCTCGACCAGCTCTCCGACGCGGTCATCGCCGCGGACCACCTCGGCGACGTGGCCGACCATCTGATCGGCCACTTCGTGGACCAGGCACGGCGCTCGGGCGCCTCCTGGACCGACATCGGCAAGAGCATGGGGGTCACCAGGCAGGCGGCCCAGAAGCGCTTCGTCCCCTCCGACCCCGACCCCAGCGAGGGGTTCAGCCGCTACACCATCCGCGCAAAGAACGTCGTGGTGGCCGCACAGAACGAGGCCCACGCCGCCCACAACGACACAATCGGCCCGGAACACCTGGTACTCGGGCTGCTGAGCGAGCCGGAAGGGCTCGCCGCGGCGGCGATCACGGCGCAGGGCGTACTGCTGGACACCGTCCGGCAGGAGGCGACCGCGGCGCTGCCGGCACCGGCCGAGCAGCTCCCCGCCCTCACCCCCTTCGACGCCGGGGCGAAGAAGGCACTGGAACTCACCTACCGCGAGGCCCTGCGCATGGGCCACAACTACATCGGCACCGAGCACATCCTGCTGGCGCTCCTGGAGTTCGAGGGCGGCACGGGCATGCTTACCGGCCTGGGCATCGACAAGGCCGCGGCCGAGGCGCACATCGCGAAGACCCTGAGCGCCCTCCTCCCCAACACCCCGCCCAACACCCCGAAACAGCAGCCCTGACGCCCATCAGGGCCGGGAGTCCGGCGAACCGGCGGACTCCCGGCCCTCAAGTGCGCTGAACAGCACGGGCAGTCGGTCCAACGCGTGGAACGTGCCGAGCGAGTCCATGTAATCGAGGGCGTGCACAATCAGGCCGTGCCGCACCCGCAGGATCAGCACCCCGGTGAGCGTGGCCGGGGAGCCCCCGGGCCCCGCCGTGGCGGTGGCGGCCCATTGCGCAACGATCACCTCGGGGTCCGCGGCGTCAAAGACCACCACATCATGGATCTCCTGAAGACGCACCGAGGTGGCCCCCCAGGCCTCCCGGTAACCGGCCCGGATCTCTTCCCGCCCCTGATAGCGATCCGGCCGCCCGGGGGTGAGGAAGGGGAACTCATGCACGGCATCGGGGGCATAGAGGTCGGCGAGGTCATCGGCAGACCAGGCAAGCATTGCGCGATGGTAGGCGGCCAGTACCTCGCGGGGGCCGCGGGCATGCTGCGGCAGGGATGATTCGGGCACGAGTGGGCTCCATCACTGAGTGGTGGTGGTGGGAGACGGCCCGGCCGGGGAGCGAGAGCTCGCGGGCCAGGCTCTGTCGATCAACAGTACGCCAGGCCACGCGGTGGTTGAGTGGTTCACGCATGAACCGGTATCGAAAACCCTCCAACTAGAGCCCGAATTATCCTGTTTGGCGGAAGGAAAGCGGGCCAAGTCGAAGCACGGACCAACAACCGCTACGCCGCCTCCGCCACCCCCGCCGTCAGCTCCACCGCGGTCCGTACCAGGCGGCCCATCCACTCCCCGCAGACACCGTCCCGCCAGGCGATCGCCAGCGCATACGGGCTGGCGTCGGGCACCGGGCGGTAGACGACGTCGGCCCGGGCGTTGCGCTCGGCCAGGGAGGCGGGGATCAGGGCGACGGCCTGGCCCAGGGCGACGGACTCCAGCAGTTGCGAGCTGTCGTGTACAACGGGGCCTGGAACGGGGGTAGTTGCTGGGCCGGGGTGTAGGTCCCGGCCCGCCCAGTAGTCGTGATCGGGCGCGGAGGCCTCGGGGCAGCGCGGCATGGGCAGGCCCATCAGGTCGCGGCAGCTCAACACCGCGCGCCGGGTCAGTTCATGGTCGGCCGGGAGGGCGGCGACCCTGGGCTCGGTGAGCAATGGCTCGTGGTCCAGCCCGCTCCAGTCGAAGGGGGAGCCCACCAGCGCCAGGTCGGCCCGGCCGTCGCGCACCATGGGCGCCTGCTCGCCGTACCCGCTCACGGTGATCTCCACCCGCGGGGCGCCCGGCACCCTGCTGAACGCCCCCACGATCCCGCGCAGCAGGTCCGTGGCCACCCCCGCCTTCGCCGTGACCACCAGGGTGGGCGTGGCGGGGCCCGCCCGGCGGGTGCGGCGGGCCGCCGCCGACATGGCGTCGAGCGCGCGCCCCGACTCCTCGAGCAGGGTCGCCCCGGCGACGGTCAGCCTGACCCGGCGGTTGTAGCGCTCAAAGAGCTGCACGCCCAGCCGCCGCTCCAGTTGGCGGATGGCCCGGGACAGCGGCGGTTGAGCCATTCCCAGCCGCTCCGCGGCGCGCGAGAAGTTGAGCTCTTCGGCCACGGACCGGAAGTAGAGCAACTCCCGTACCTCCAGATCGACCATACCCACAGGGTATGGCATCGGACCGAATCGGTCTTTCCGCAACTGACCGGTCACCTGGTGGAGTTGAGGTGTTCCACCAGGGCCAGGGCCTCACCAGGGCCCGCCAAGGCCCGCCAAGGCCTGCCAAGGTCCCACTGTCGATCGCACGCAAAGGCGGCGCCACCATGAGCAACCGGAACCGGCCACACCACGGCCAAGTCGCGCTGGTGACCGGCGCCAACAAGGGCATCGGGCGGGAGATCGCCCGGCGGCTGGCCGCCGAGGGGATGACCGTCTATCTCGGCGCCCGGGACGCCGGACGAGGCGAGGCGGCCGCGGCCGAGCTCGGCGGTGCCAGGGCCGGCATCCGGTTCGTCCGGCTCGATGTGACCGACGGGCAGCAGGTCGAGGCGGCGGTCAAGCGGATCGAGAAGGAGTGCGGGCGGCTGGACACCCTCGTCAACAATGCGGGCGTGGTCGTCGAATGGGGCGTCTCCGTCGAGGAGATCACCGCCGAGCAGATCCGGCGGGCCTTCGAGGTGAACGTCTTCGGCGCGGTCGCGATGACCCGGGCCTGCATCCCCCTGCTGCGCCGCTCCCCGGCCGGCCGCATCGTCAACCTGTCCAGCCCGCTGGGCTCGTTGAACCTGCTGAGCGACCCCGGCAACCCCATCTCGCAGCGCGGCCTGCTCGCCTACAGCTCCTCCAAGGCCGCGCTGAACGCGGTCACGGTGCTGTACGCGAACGCACTCCGCGAGACGGGGATCCGCGTCAACGCCGCGAACCCGGGGCTGGTGGCCACCGACCTCAACTCCGACTCGCCCTTCGACCGGGGCAGGCGTACGCCCGAGCTGGGAGCCGAAGTCCCGGTGGCACTCGCACTGCTGGGGCCGGACGGGCCGACCGGCACCTTCCGCGGCGACAACGACGGGGCGGCGGACGCGATCGTCCCCTGGTGACCGGCACCCCTCCACGAAAGGCACGAAAGGAATGAAAGGAACGGCAGATGACCGACCTCGACCAGAACAAGAAGCTCGCAACGGCCTTCTTCGACCTGGCCTTCAACGACAACACGATGTTCTGAGTACGGAGGGGTCTGAGTATGGACGGGGCCGGCCCCGTCCATACTCACCGGTCGCGACTCACCTATCGCGTCTGGGGCGCCAGACCACCAGGGCACTGGTCTGCTGTACGTCCTGGTACGGGACCAGGTCGCGGCGGTACGAGGCATGGACGGCGGCCTCGCGCTGCTGTATGGCCGCGGCCGCGCCGTCGACCACCGCCTGGAGTTCCGCGACGCGGGCGCCGAGCGCGGCGACCTGGTTCTCCAGCTCGATGATGCGCTTGATGCCGGCGAGGTTGATGCCCTCGTCCTGGCTCAGCTGCTGCACCTGGCGGAGCAGCTCGATGTCGCGGGCCGAGTAGCGACGGCCGCGCCCGGCCGTGCGGTCGGGGGAGACCAGGCCCAGGCGGTCGTACTGCCGCAGGGTCTGCGGGTGCAGGCCCGACAGCTGGGCCGCCACGGAGATGACGTACACCGGCGATTCATCGGTCAGCTCATACGGCTGTGCTGCTGCAAAGCGCCGGCTGCGACCGTCGCCGTCCATGGGGTTCACGGGTCACGCTCCCTTCGCTGCCTGGAAGAGCTCCGCGCGCGGGTCTTCGCCCGCGGTCGCGTCACGGTAGGTCTCCAGGGCCTCCCGGGCCTTGTCGGCGAGGTCCTTGGGGACCGTCACCTCCACGGTGACCAGCAGATCGCCGCGGGTGCCGTCCTTGCGCACGGCGCCCTTGCCGCGGGCTCGCATGGTGCGGCCGTTGGGGGTGCCCGCGGGGAGCTTGAGGGTGACCGGGGGTCCGCCGAGGGTGGGGACCTTGACCTCGCCGCCGAGCGCCGCCTCCGTGAAGGTGACGGGCACGGTGACGGTCAGATTGTCGCCCTTGCGGCCAAAGACCGGGTGGGTGCCGACGTGCACCACGACATAGAGGTCGCCGTTGGGGCCGCCGCGCTCGCCCGGTGCGCCCTTGCCGCGCAGCCGGATCCGCTGGCTGTCGGAGACTCCGGCGGGGATGCGGACCTGCATGGTGCGCGAAGAAGTGGCGCGCCCGCTGCCCTTGCAGGTGTCGCAAGGGTTCTCGGGGATCAGCCCACGGCCCTTGCAGTCGGGGCAGGGGTCGGTCAGCGAGAAGCCGCCGCCGGTGCCGCGGGACACCTGGCCGGTGCCGACGCAGGTCGGGCAGACCCTGGGCGTACCGTTTTTGTCGCCCGTGCCGGAGCAGGCCTTGCAGGCCGCCGAGGAGGACATCCGGAGCGGGACGGTGGCCCCCTCCACGGCCTCGGTGAAGCTGAGCGTCACCTCGGACTCGATGTCCTGGCCGCGGCGCGGCTGGGTGCGGGTGGTGCCGCCGCGGTTGAAGAGGCCGCCGAAGACGTCGCCGATCCCGCCGCCGCCGAAGCCACCGCCACCGGCCCCGCCCTGGGCGCCCCCGAAGAGGTCGCCCAGGTCGAAGTTGAACGAACCGCCGCCGCCCGGCCCGGGACGGCCCCCCCGATCAAAGAGGGCCCCGTTGCCGAAGAGGGTGCGCGCCTCGTCGTACTCCTTGCGGCGCTTGGCGTCGGCCAGCACGTCATAGGCCTCGGAGATCTCCTTGAAGCGCTCCTCGGCCGCGGCGTCGCCCTTGTTGGCGTCCGGGTGGTACTCGCGGGCGAGCTTCCGGTACGCCTTCTTGATCTCCGCCTCGGTGGCGTCCTTGGGGACGCCGAGGACCTTGTAGTAGTCCTTCTCGACGAAGTCCTTGGTGCTCATCCCCGGCGTCCCTCCTCCCGGTTCTTCCGGTGCGTCATCGCGTCAGCCCTCGTCCGGGCCACCGCTCTCCTCGTCCGCGGCCGTGCCGTCGCCTTCGGCGGCCCCCTTGGACTGGGCGCCCGGCTGGGGCTCGGCGACCGCGACCCGCGCGGGGCGGATCGTGCGCTCGCCGATCCGATACCCCGGCTGCAGAATCTGCACGCACGTGGTCTCGGTGACGTCCGGCGCATAGCTGTGCATCAGGGCCTCGTGGATCAGCGGGTCGAAGGGCTCGCCCTCCTTGCCGAACTGCTGCAGGCCCATCTTGGCGACGACCGTCTCCAGCGCCTCGGCGACGGACTTGAAGCCGCCGACGAGCTCGCCATGGTCACGGGCGCGGCCGATGTCGTCGAGCGTGGGCAGGAGTTCGGACAGGAGGTTCGCGACCGCGATCTCCTTGACCTGGACCCTGTCCCGCTCGACCCGGCGGCGGTAGTTCTGGTACTCCGCCTGGAGCCGCTGGAGGTCCGTGGTGCGCTCGTTGAGCGCCGCCTGGGCCTGGTCCAGCTGCGCCTGGAGGCCTACCTCGACCAGTTCCTCCCCGGCCGGGGCGGCACCCGCCTGGTCGGCGGGTGTGCCCTTCTCATCGGGGGCCGGGGTGTCGGAGGGGCCTTCAGGCTTCTCTTCAAAGCCCGGGTCCTTCTCCGTCACGCCGATGCACCACCCTTCGGCTTGCCGGGCTTCTCGTCGTCCACGATCTCGGCGTCGACCACGTCGTCCTCGGCCTTGGCCTGCTGGCCCGCACCGGCGGCACCGGTGGCACCCGCCTGGGCGCCGGCGGCACCCTGGGCGGCCTGGGCGTCGGCGTACATGGCCTGGCCGAGCTTCTGGCTGACCGCGGCGACCTTCTCGGACGCGGTGCGGATCTCGGCTGTGTTGTCGCCCTCGGCGGACTCGCCCTTGAGCTTTTCCTTCAGCTCGGCGACGGCGGCCTCGACCTCGGCCTTGACCTCACCGGGGACCTTGTCCTCGTTGTCCTTGAGGAACTTCTCGGTCTGGTAGACCAGCTGCTCGCCCTGGTTGCGGGTCTCGGCGGCCTCGCGGCGGCGGTGGTCCTCCTCCGCGTACTTCTCGGCCTCCTCGCGCATCCGGTCGACCTCGTCCTTCGGCAGCGAGGAGCCGCCGGTGACGGTCATCTTCTGCTCCTTGCCCGTGCCGAGGTCCTTCGCGGCGACGTGCATGATGCCGTTGGCGTCGATGTCGAAGGTGACCTCGATCTGCGGGACGCCCCGGGGGGCCGGCGGCAGACCGGTCAGCTCGAACATGCCGAGCTTCTTGTTGTACGCCGCGATCTCGCGCTCGCCCTGGTAGACCTGGATCTGCACGGACGGCTGGTTGTCCTCGGCCGTGGTGAAGATCTCGGAGCGCTTGGTGGGGATCGTGGTGTTGCGCTCGATCAGCTTGGTCATGATGCCGCCCTTGGTCTCGATGCCGAGGGACAGCGGGGTCACGTCGAGGAGCAGGACGTCCTTGACCTCACCCTTGAGGACACCGGCCTGGAGCGAAGCGCCGATGGCGACGACCTCGTCCGGGTTCACACCCTTGTTGGCCTCCTTGCCGCCGGTCAGCTCCTTGACGAGCTCGGCGACGGCGGGCATCCGGGTGGAGCCGCCGACCAGCACCACATGGTCGATCTCGGAGAGGCTGATGCCCGCGTCCTTGATGACGTTGTGGAAGGGGGTCTTGCAGCGCTCCAGCAGGTCGGAGGTCAGCTGCTGGAACTGGGCCCGGGTGAGCTTCTCGTCCAGGTGCAGCGGGCCCTCGGCGGAGGCCGTGATGTAGGGCAGGTTGATCGTGGTCTCGGTGGACGAGGAGAGCTCGATCTTGGCCTTCTCGGCGGCCTCGCGGAGGCGCTGGAGGGCCATCTTGTCCTTGGACAGGTCGACGCCGTGGCCGTTCTGGAACTGCTTGACCAGGTAGTCGACGACGCGCTGGTCCCAGTCGTCACCACCGAGGTGGTTGTCGCCGTTGGTGGCCTTCACCTCGACGACGCCGTCGCCGATCTCGAGCAGCGAGACGTCGAAGGTGCCGCCACCGAGGTCGAAGACCAGAATGGTCTGGTCGTCCTTGTCGAGACCGTAGGCCAGGGCGGCCGCGGTGGGCTCGTTGACGATGCGCAGGACGTTCAGACCCGCGATCTCACCGGCCTCCTTGGTGGCCTGGCGCTCGGAGTCGTTGAAGTACGCCGGCACGGTGATGACCGCGTCGGTGACCTTCTCACCCAGGTAGGCCTCGGCATCCCGCTTCAGCTTCTGCAGGATGAAGGCGCTCATCTGCTGGGGGTTGAAGTCCTTGCCGTCCAGGTTGATCTTCCAGTCGGTGCCCATGTGGCGCTTGACCGACCGGACGGTCCTGTCGACGTTGGTAACGGCCTGGCGCTTGGCGACCTCGCCGACCAGCACCTCGCCGTTCTTTGCGAAGGCGACGACGGACGGCGTGGTCCTGGCGCCCTCGGCGTTGGTGATGACGGTGGGCTCACCGCCCTCGAGAACACTGACGACGGAGTTCGTCGTACCCAGGTCGATGCCGACCGCACGAGCCATCTCTGATCCTCCATGAATTGAGTGGAACAGGCTCAAGGGTGCAACACGAATCCCAACCTGTCAACGGAGCTGAGTCAGGGGGGCTCAACTTTTATATCGGCCTTACGGTCAGCGGCGGACGCATCGGGTGCCACAAGGGTTGCCTGCGCGATGCAGATCACCGGCAAGGCGGGTTCAAGGGCCTGTGGATACTGGGTACTCTCGGCGGAGACCGGCTAAGTTACTGCTTAGTAATCCGCTCTCGCAGGTTCGAGGAGCCCGCCATGCAACTCGCCGCGATCATTGTGTCGCTGGCCCTAATCGCGGTCGGCTTCGCGCTGCTCGGCCGTGCCGTCCTACAGATCTACCGTCATATGCGGCTGGGCGGGCCCGTGCCGGCAGGCACCCGCACCGACGCCCCCGCGCAACGCACCGTCACGGTGGCCAAGGAGTTCCTCGGCCACACCCGGATGAACCGCTGGGGCGTGGTCGGCGTCGCACACTGGGGCGTCGCCCTGGGCTTCTTCTCGCTGCTGATCACGATCGTCAACGCCGTCGGACAGCTCTTCAAGGCCGACTGGCTGCTGCCGATCATCGGCGAATGGCTGCCATTCGAGCTCTGGGTCGAGTTCTTCGCCCTGGTGACGACCCTCGGCATCCTGGCCCTGATCGCCATCCGGCAGCTGAGCAGGCCGGGCAAGGCGGGCCGCAAGTCCCGCTTCGCGGGTTCCAACTTCGGCCAGGCGTACTTCGTCGAGGCCGTCATCCTCATCGTCGGCGCCTCGATCATCACGCTGCGCGGCCTGGAGGGCGCCCTGCACGGCGTCGGCTCCTACCAGGCCGGGTACTTCGCCTCGTACCCGCTGGTCGCGGCCTTCCGGGGGCTGAGCGTCGAGACGCTGCAGAACCTCATCTACCTGGTCGCCATGATCAAGATCGCGACCTCCTTCATCTGGATGATCACGATCTCGCTGAAGACCGACATGGGCGTGGCCTGGCACCGCTTCCTGGCCTTCCCCAACATCTGGTTCAAGCGCGAGGCCTCCGGCGACGTGGCGCTCGGCGCCCTCCAGCCGATGACCTCCGGCGGCAAGCCGATCGACTTTGAAGACCCCGGCGAGGACGACCAGTTCGGCGTGTCCCAGATCGAGCACTTCTCCTGGAAGGGCCTGCTCGACTTCGACACCTGCACCGAGTGCGGCCGCTGCCAGTCGCAGTGCCCCGCCTGGAACACCGGCAAGCCGCTGTCCCCGAAGATGCTCATCATGGCGCTGCGCGACCACGCACACGCCAAGGCCCCGTATCTGCTCGCGGGCGGCGGCAAGACGGCGGAGGGCGCGGAGAAGGCAACCGCCGAGCAGCTGGCGGACGTTCCCGCGGCCGCCCTGGCGGAGGCCGAGCGTCCGCTGATCGGCACCCTTGAGGCCGCGCCCAACGGCTTGGGCGGCGTCATCGACCCGGATGTCCTGTGGTCCTGCACCACCTGCGGCGCCTGCGTCGAGCAGTGCCCGGTCGACATCGAACACGTCGACCACATCGTCGACATGCGCCGCTACCAGGTGATGATCGAGAGCTCCTTCCCCTCCGAGGCGGGCACGATGCTCAAGAACCTGGAGAAGAAGGGCAACCCCTGGGGCCTCGCCAAGAAGCAGCGCCTGCAGTGGACCAAGGAGGTCAACTTCGAGGTCCCGGTCGTCGGCAAGGACATCGAGGACCTCACCGAGGTCGACTACCTCTACTGGGTCGGCTGCGCGGGAGCGCTCGAGGACCGCGCCAAGAAGACCACCAAGGCCTTCGCGGAACTGCTGCACATCGCGGGCGTCAAGTTCGCCATCATGGGCGGCGACGAGAACTGCACCGGCGACTCGGCACGGCGCCTGGGCAATGAGTTCCTCTTCCAGCAACTGGGCCAACAGAACGTCGAGATGCTCAACATGGCCTTCGGTGAAGATGCAGAGGAGGGCGTGAAGGTCGAGAAGGCCAAGAAGAAGATCGTCGCGACCTGCCCGCACTGCTTCAACACCATCGCCAACGAATACCCGCAGCTCGGCGGCGAGTACGAGGTCATCCACCACACCCAGCTGCTCCAGCACCTCATCGACGAGGGCAAGCTGATCCCGGTCACCCCGGTCGAGGGTCTGATCACCTACCACGACCCCTGCTACCTGGGCCGCCACAACAAGATCTACACCCCCCCGCGCGAGATCATCGCCAAGGTCCCGGGCCTGCGGAACGAGGAGATGCACCGCCACAAGGAGCGCGGCTTCTGCTGTGGCGCGGGCGGCGCGCGCATGTGGATGGAGGAGCGCATCGGCAAGCGCATCAACAACGAGCGGGTGGACGAGGCCCTGTCCTTGAACCCCGACATCGTCTCCACCGCCTGCCCCTTCTGCCTCGTGATGCTGACCGACTCGGTCAACGGCAAGAAGAACGACGGCAAGGCGAAGGAGTCGATCCAGGTCGTGGACGTCGCCCAGCTCCTGCTGGACTCGGTCAAGACCCCGGCCGAGCCGGCGGGCGACGGCGAATCGGCGGACGCGCCGGAGCCCGAGCCGGTGAAGTGACGGCCGCTGCCTGCGCCTGACGGCCGGTCCCCGAACGCCGCTTCGGGGACCGGCCCTTAAACCCCGACTTTTCCCCTAGGGCCCGACCTTTCCCCTAGGGGTTGTCACAGCTCTGCGGCAAAGCCCGGCCGGGCCACCCCGGCCGGGCTCCGCCATCTCTCCGGAGCGGGTACGTTCGAAGGCGTGGCTGGATTCAGGATGGGACGCGGACGGGACTCTCACGACCCCCGCCCCTCGCAACAGGGACAACACCCCGGGCAGCAGGCCCCGTACGGTGGCCGGGGCGACGCGCCCGGCGGTGGTCAGCAGTGGCAGCGGCCGGGCGGCCACGACGAGCCGGAGTACTTCGGCGGGGGTCCGGCGTACGGCCGGGACCAGGCCCCGCACGACCCGTACGCACCGCACGACCCCTACGCCCGGCCCGGCGACAACCCGGGACACACCCAGCAGTTCGGCATCGGCGAGGCGCCGGACGCCTACGCCCCCGACGCCCACCCCGGCCAGGGCGGGTACGACCCGTACGGCGAGGCCCAGACCTATGGCCCGGGCCGGCAGGCGCCGGCTCCGCCGACCGGCCCCAGGCTGCACTGGAAGGAGCTGCTGACCGGCATCGTGCTGCGTCCGTCCGCCACGTTCTGGCGGATGCGCGACCATGCGATGTGGGGCCCGGCGCTGATCGTCACCTTTGTCTACGGCCTGCTCGCGGTCTTCGGCTTCGACAAGGCCCGCAAGGACGTGCTGAACGCCACGCTCGCGAACAGCATCCCGCTGGTGCTGATCGCCGGTGTCATCGTCCTGGTCTCCGGCCTGATCCTCGGCGCGGTCACCCACACCCTGGCCCGGCAGCTCGGCGGGGACGGCATATGGCAGCCGACGGTGGGGCTTTCGATGCTGATCATGTCGATCACGGACGCGCCACGGCTGCTCTTCGCAATGTTCCTGGGCGGGGACAGCGGATTCGTCCAGCTGCTGGGCTGGGCGACCTGGCTGCTGGCGGGCGTGCTGTTCACCTCGATGGTGAGCAAGTCGCACGACATCCCCTGGCCCAAGGCGCTGGGCGCCTCGTCGATCCAGCTGATCGCACTGCTGGCGATCATCAAGCTGGGCACGCTGTAGCCCGACGGCCACATGGAACGGGCCCCGGCCGCGACGGGCACGATCGCGGCCGGGGCCCTCGCACGACCGGCCCCAACCGTCAAGCCAAGACGACTGGTTGCGAACTATCCCGTTATGGCAGGATCAACCCGGCGTTCCCCCCACATCCTTGCGCCACACGTTGCACAGCAAGGACTCACAGAATGCTCGGACGAAACGCCGTGCGCCGCGCCTCGGCCACGACGCTCGCTCTCGCCTCGGCTGCCCTGGGACTGACGCTCCCGGCGTCTGGAAGGCGGCCTTCTACCCCAACACCACCTTCCGCGGGGCCCCGAAGAAGACCGCCTGCGACAGCACGATCGACGAGAACTACGGCAAGGGCGCCCCGGCCGGGCTGCCCCGCGACAACTTCGGCGCCAGCTGGACCACCACCCGCGACTTCGGCTCGGGCGGCCCCTTCACCTTCTCCGCCGAGGCCGCCGGCGGCATCCGCGTCTACCTCGACAACGCCCGCAAGGTGGACCTGTGGAAGAACACCAAGGGCGCACAGAAGAAGTCGGTGCGGGTCACCGTCCCCAAGGGCAAGCACACCCTGCGCGTGGACTATGCCAACTTCACCGGCCCCGCGCGGGTGAAGTTCGCCTACACCCCCCTCACCGGCAAGGCCGATGACAAGGTCCGGCCGCTGGCCCCGGCCGGGCTGAAGGCGTCCTTCGACAAGAAGTCCGGCAAGGCGACGCTGAGCTGGGCGAGGAACAGCGAGCTGGACCTCGCGGGCTACCAGGTCCACCGCCGCGACCTGCCGCGCCAGGGCGCCCCCGGCGCCTGGAAGAAGATCAGCGGAGCCAAGCTCCTCACATCTCCCTCCTTCACCGACCGCCCGGCGGACAACGGCAACGGGTACGCGTACACCGTGACGGCCGTCGACAAGGCGGGCAATGTCTCGGGGCGGTCCGCCGACGCGAGGATCACCACGCCCGGGAAGCCGGTGCCGACCGACCCGGCGCCGTACGACCTGACCGCCTCGGCCGAGCCGAAGGGCGTCACCCTCTCCTGGCACGACAGCGGCCTCCCCGGCAACGGCTACCACGTCTACCGCGCCACCGGGCAGAGCGGCCCCTGGACCCGGCTGACCGCCAAGCCCCTGTCCTCGCCCGGCTACCTCGACGCCACGGCCCCGTACGACCGGACCGTCTTCTACCGCGTCACCCGGCTGAACACGGCGGGCAAGGAGAGCCGCCCGACCACGACCGTCCCGGCGACCCGTCCGAGCGCCCCGGACACCACCGCCCCGGCCGCCCCGCTCGGACTCAAGGTCACGGCCGACGGCCGGAAGGTCAAACTGTCCTGGGACCGCAACACGGAGCCGGACGTACGCGGCTACCACGTCTGG
Organism: Streptomyces xingningensis; assembly: GCF_054957865.1. Lineage (NCBI taxonomy): Bacteria > Bacillati > Actinomycetota > Actinomycetes > Kitasatosporales > Streptomycetaceae > Streptomyces > Streptomyces xingningensis. Next base: position 2,023 of record NZ_JBDJPF010000038.1, on the reverse strand, counting down.
CGCCGGGCGGACCACACCAACAACTGGCAGCAGGCCGGGACCACTTGGACGGCCGACCTCACCGACTACACCGACGAGCCACGCTTCGACGGAACCGCCTACGACTACGCCGTCACCGCCTTCGACACCCACCAGAACGAGTCGCAGCGGTCCGCGTCCGTCCCCTTCGTCACCAAGGACCTCACACCGCCCGACATCCCGTTCGACCTCGCGGCGTACGGCGACTCGCAGGGCATCCACGTGCGGTGGGAGGTCAGCCGCTACAGCGACAACAAGGCCGCGGCCTGGAAGGTCTACCGGGCGGACGACAACGGCGAGCCCTTCGAGCTGGTGGCCACGGTGCACGGCCCCGAACTGGGCTACCTCGACCGTGACGTGCCGCCGGGCGCCGGCCGCGTCTACACCGTCACCGCCGTCGACGAGGCGGGCAACGAGTCCGAGCGCATCCGCCCGGCCGTGAGCGCCACGCGCCCGCGACAGCTCCCGAACGACCGGCCGGCCACACCGACCGGCCTGACGGCCACGAGCTCACCGGGCTCGATACGGCTCTCCTGGAACGCGGTCGCCGGGGACGGGGTGACGTACCGCCTCTACCGCTACGAGAACGGGCGGATCAACCCGGTGGTGGGCAACCCGCTGGACCGGCCCTCGTACCTGGACATCAAGGCGCTTGACGACACCTGGTACACATACAAGGTCGTGGCAGTCGACGCGAACGGCGTGGAATCCGACCTCTCCGAAGGCGTCCAGGCCAAGCGCGGCTGAACAAGGCCGGAGGCCCGGTTCCTGAGAACCGGGCCTCCGGGCGGCCGTTCACGCGTCGAGGACCTGCCCCTCACGCCGCACGACGGGCCGTTCAACACTCCACGGGAAGTTGATCCAAGCCTCGGTGCGCTTCCAGACGTACTCGCACTTCACCAGGGAGTGGGACTTCTCGTAGATGACCGCGGAGCGCACCTCGGCGACATGGTCGAGGCAGAAGTCGTGCACCAGCTTCAGCGTCTTGCCGGTGTCCGCCACATCGTCCGCGATCAGGACCTTCTTGTTCGAGAAGTCGATCGCGTTCGGCACCGGCGCCAGCATGACCGGCATCTCCAGGGTCTGGCCAACCCCGGAGTAGAACTCCACATTCACCAGGTGGATGTTCTTGCAGTCCAGCGCGTAGGCGAGGCCGCCCGCGACAAAGACGCCACCGCGTGCGATGGACAGGACGATGTCCGGCTCATAGCCGTCATCCGCGATGGTCTGGGCCAGCTCCCGGATGGCCTGCCCGAAGAGCGGGTAGGTCAGGTTCTCGCGCTTGTCACTCACTGTTGCTTCTTGCCCTGTCCTGCTTGGTCCTGCTCAGACCTGCGTGCGATGGAAGTTCTGAAAGGACCGCGAGGGCGTCGGCCCGCGCTGGCCCTGGTAACGGGAACCGTGCTTCGCGGACCCGTAGGGATGCTCGACCGGGGAGGTCAGCCGGAACATGCACAACTGCCCGATCTTCATGCCCGGCCAGAGCTTGATCGGGAGCGTTGCCATGTTCGACAGCTCCAGCGTCACATGACCGGAGAAGCCCGGGTCGATGAAGCCGGCCGTGGAATGCGTGAGCAGCCCGAGCCGGCCGAGGCTGGACTTGCCCTCCAGCCGCGAGGCGATGTCACCGGGGAGCGTGATGACCTCGTATGTCGAGGCGAGCACAAACTCGCCCGGATGCAGGATGAATGCCTCGTCGCCGTCCGGCACCACCTCACGCGTGAGGTCCGCCTGCTCCACGGCGGGGTCGATGTGCGGGTACCGGTGGTTCTCGAACACCCGGAAGTAGCGGTCCAACCGCACATCGATGCTCGACGGCTGCACCATCGATTCGTCGTACGGGTCGATCCGCACCCGGCCGGCATCGATCTCGGTCCGGATGTCCTTGTCTGAGAGAAGCACGGGTCGAGGATACGCGGAGAAGCCGGACAGCGAGGGCCCGGTCCTGAACGGACCCTGTTGGTTAATCCGGGCCCATGCGTGACGTCGGTTCCCAAGACCTGGT